>NZ_JBHYIQ010000025.1:9779-12631 GCF_042739895.1 Amycolatopsis sp. NPDC059021 | reverse complement strand
CCGCGGCCGAGCCCACCCCCCCCCACCCCCCACGCGCGGGGTCCGGGGCCGGGCCGCTACCTCCCCCGCCTGTGTACGCGAGTCGTCTGTCCGGGTACGCGAGTTCGCCGTTCGGAAACGCTTGGCCGGGACCGGACGGGACGGCTAGGCTCGGGGATGCCATGGGTTCTGCCGGGCGCGGTGCGCCGTGCCCGGCAGAGGCGACAGGGAACCCGGTGGGAATCCGGGACTGCCCCGCAGCGGTATGTGGGAACGAAAGCCGTCACCGTGCGAGACACGGTAAAGCACTGGACGCATCAGCGGAGTCCGGGAAGCGACGGCCGGTAGGCGCGAGCAGCACGCCCACGAGTCCGAAGACCTGCCCGTGGTACGCGCGCCGACGGCGCGCGTGAGTCCGGGCCTCGCGGGATGGGCACGACCGAACCGCGGTCACTCCTGCGCGCGCACGGGCTCCTTCGACGAGCTCGCGAGGAGAGAGCTGTGCCCGAAAACCGAGTGCCGGAAGACCGCAAGAACCCCGTCGGGACCACCGTGCTGGGCTACCCGCGCATCGGCGCGGACCGGGAACTCAAACGCGCCGTCGAGCGCTACTGGGCCGGGAAGATCGACGAAAGCGCTCTCCGGGAGACCGGCCGGGAGCTGCGGGCGGAGACGTGGCGGGAGCTGGCCGCCGCCGGACTGGATTCCCTCCCGTCCAACACGTTCTCGTTCTACGACCAGATGCTCGACACCGCCGAGCTGTTCGACGCGCTGCCCGCCCGCTTCACCGGCTTGGGCCTTTCCCCACTCGACACCTACTTCGCCGCCGCGCGCGGTGTCCAGGACGCCCCCGCGCTCGAGATGACGAAGTGGTTCGACACCAACTACCACTACCTCGTCCCGGAACTGGGCCCGGACACGACGTTCGCCCTCACCGGCACGAAGCCGCTCGACGAGTACCGCGAGGCGAAGGCCGCCGGGTTCGAGACGCGGCCGGTGCTCATCGGGCCGGTGACGTTCCTGGTGCTCTCCAAGGCCTCCGCCAACGCGCCGGAGGGCTTCCGGCCGCTGGAACTGCTGGACGCGTTGCTCCTGCGCTACGCCGAACTGCTGGAGCAGCTGTACGACGCCGGGGCGGAGTGGGTCCAGCTCGACGAGCCCGCGTTCGCCGGGGATCGCGGCGAGAAGGAACTGAACGCCCTTACCCGCGCCTACCACGTCCTGGCGAAGGCGACCGCGCGGCCGAAGCTGCTGGTCGCCGGGTACTTCGGCGGCCTCGGCCGGGGTCTGGGCGTGCTGGCCCGCTCCCCGATCGACGCGATCGCCGTCGACCTGGCCACCGATCCGTCCACTGTGGACGAGGTGGCCACGCAAGGAGCCTTGCGGGACAAGGAGGTCCTGGCCGGGGTGGTCGACGGCCGGAACGTGTGGCGCACCGACCCCGACCGCGCGCTCGGCCGCGCGGCGACCCTGCTCGGCACCGCGGCGCGCGTGAGCGTCTCGACGTCGTGCTCGCTGCTGCACGTGCCCTACGACGTCGAGCGGGAAACCACGCTCGACGCCCGGCTCAAGGACTGGCTGGCGTTCGCGCGGCAGAAGGTCGACGAGGTCGTGCTGCTCGGCAGGGCACTACGTGAGAATGTCGACCTCTCCTCCGCTCGTGCGGCTGTGGAGGACCGCGCGAGCGCGACGGAGCTGATCGATTCCCGGGTCCGGGCGCGGCTGGCGTCGCTGCGTCCCGAGCATCTTCTCCGTGCGCCCTACCCGCGACGGGCGGAGGCGCAGCAGGCCGCGCTGGGCCTGCCCGCGCTGCCGAGCACGACGATCGGCTCGTTCCCGCAGACCACCGAAGTCCGCAAGGCGCGCGCGGCGTATCGGGCGGGCACGCTCGACGAGGCGGGCTACACCGCCGCGATGCGGGCGGAGGTCGAACGGGTCGTGCGGCTGCAGGAGGAACTCGGGCTCGACGTCCTCGTGCACGGCGAGCCCGAGCGCAACGACATGGTGCAGTACTTCGCCGAGCAGCTGGCCGGGTTCGCCGCCACCGAGCACGGCTGGGTCCAGTCGTACGGCTCCCGCTGCGTCCGGCCGCCGATCCTGTACGGCGACGTGTCGCGGCCGGCGCCGATGACCGTCGGCTGGGCCACGTACGCGCAGCGGCTCACCGAACGCCCGGTCAAGGGCATGCTCACCGGGCCGGTCACGATCCTGGCCTGGTCGTTCGTCCGCGACGACCAGCCGCTGGCCGACACCGCGGCGCAGGTGGCGCTGGCGATCCGCGACGAGGTCCACGACCTCGAATCCGCCGGGATCCGGATCGTCCAGGTCGACGAGCCCGCGCTGCGCGAGCTGCTGCCGCTGCGCGCGGCCGGGCACGAGGCGTATTTCGCCTGGGCGGTAAGGGCTTTCCGGCTCGCGACGTCCGGGATCGCCGACTCCACCCAGATCCACACGCACATGTGCTACTCGGAGTTCGGCGAGGTGCTGCCCGCGATCGACGCGCTCGACGCCGACGTCACCAGCATCGAGGCGGCCCGGTCGAAGATGGAGGTGCTCACCGACCTCGGGGCGGCCGGGTTCGGCCGGGGCGTCGGGCCCGGCGTGTACGACATCCACTCGCCGCGCGTTCCCGATGTCGACGAGGTCAGCGGGCTGCTGCGGACCGCCGTGGGCGCGGTGGCGCCCGAACGCGTCTGGGTCAATCCCGACTGCGGCCTGAAGACCCGCGGGTACGCCGAGGCCGAACCCGCGCTGCGGAACCTCGTCGCGGCGGCCCGGCAGGTCCGCGCCGAACTCGCCTGACGTTCCGTGGGGGGGGGGGGGGGGTGGTGTGGGGGGTGGGGAAAAAGGAACGCGACCCACCCCCCCCACAC
>NZ_JBHYIQ010000025.1:5386-9769 GCF_042739895.1 Amycolatopsis sp. NPDC059021 | reverse complement strand
CCTCCTTGAGGGACCCTGGGTCTCTCAAGGAGGCCCCCACGGACCACCGCCGAACGCCACCTTGGGGCGCACTTTCAGGCGAAGTTGACCGCAGGTGTTGTCAAGTTGCCAACAATGCAGGACGGTAGGAGGACGACGGTCTCGGCGAGGAGATGGTGACGATGGTGAGCACGGTCGGGAAGGTCACCGAAGCACTGCGCGAGCGCGTACCGCCGCTGTCGTCGATTCCCTTGCCCCGCACCGTGGACGAACGCTGGCTCGACGCGCGCTGGCCGGTCCGCGAGCTGGCGCCGCCGCCCGCGGGCAGCGGACTGAAACCGGTGCTCGGCGACGACGGCCCGCCACTGGTCGGGCACGTCCCGGAGATGATGCGCTTCGGCATCGAGTTCGGCCTGCGCCGCTACGAGATGTACGGGCCGGTGTCGTTCATGGGCGGCTTCGGCCGCCGCATCGTCGCGCTCTCCGGGCCCGAGGCCACCCAGATCGCCCTGGTGAACAAGGACAAGGCGTTCTCGCAGGAGGGCTGGCGGTTCTTCATCGAGAACTTCTTCGAGCGCGGGCTGATGCTGCTGGACTTCGGCGAGCACCACCTGCACCGCCGGATCATGCAGCAGGCCTTCACCCGGCCCCGGCTGAGCGGCTACGTCGACCAGATGGGCCCGACGCTGCGCGAAGGCGTCACCTCGTGGTCCGGCCGGTCCCGTCCCCGGCTGTACTGGGCGCTCAAGCAACTGACGCTCGACGTCGCGACGCGGGTGTTCATGGACATGCGCGGCCCGGACGACGCCGCGCGGATCAACCGGGCGTTCATCGCCGCCGTACGCGCGGGGAGCGCGATCGTGCGTTACCCCGTGCCGGGCGGGCGCTGGGCGGCGGGACTGCACGGCCGCAAGGTGCTGGAGCGCTACTTCGCCGAAAACCTCCCCGCCAAGCGGAAAGGCGACGGCGACGACCTCTTCTCCGCGCTGTGCCACGCCACCACCGAGGACGGCGACCGGTTCACCGACACCGACATCGTCAACCACATGATCTTCCTGATGATGGCCGCGCACGACACGTCGACGATCACCAGCAGCGCGATGGTGTACTTCCTGGCCAAGTTCCCCGAATGGCAGGAACGCGCCCGCGCGGAGTCCCTGGCGCTCGGCGACACGGTGCCCGGCATCGAAGCGCTGGAGGGACTGGAAACCCTGGACCTGGTGATGAAGGAGGCGCTGCGGCTGGTCGCGCCGGTGCCGTCGATGGCACGCAAGACGGTCAAGGACACCGAGGTGCTCGGCCATTACCTCCCGGCGGGCTCGCTGATCGGGGTTTCCCCGACCGTCAACCACTTCTCCCCCGGCTGCTGGACCGACCCGATGCGGTTCGATCCGGAGCGCTTCGCCGAGCCACGCCGCGAGGACCGCTCGCACCGGTTCGCCTGGATGCCGTTCGGCGGCGGGGCGCACAAGTGCATCGGGCTGCACTTCGGGAGCCTGGAGGTCAAGGCGCTGCTGCACGAGATGCTGCGGGCCTACCGCTGGTCGGTGCCCGCCGGCTACACCGCGCGCTGGGACTACACCGCCCTGCCGGTACCGGCCGACGGACTGCCCGTCCAGCTGGACCCGAGGTAGCGGTGTCACGATCAGGCACACATGGTGACGGCTGATCACCAGATGTGTAGTACCGTTCACTCGTTCAGCCGGTAGACACCCCGTTTCGCACATGGTGCCGTGGCATCAATCGCGGCCAACTTGTACCTAGTGTGGGTTCGTTATTCCCCACACCCTGCCTGAGCTGGCCTTAGTCCGTGTAAGAAGAGGTGGAGTGTGCCTGAACCTGGTGGCTCACCAGGGTTGGTGAGCGTCGCGCGCCGATGGGCCGCGACGCTGGCCGACACCAAAGGAGTAACGCTTCCCCCGGACGAGCTCGAGCAGCTGCTGCGCCGCTTCGCCCTCGACGCCGCGCCGCATCTCGACCCCGCCCACCAGGGCGCGCTGCGGCGGTTCACCGCGCTCTACGCGGCCGCGCCGGTCGGCATCGCGCTCGCCGATCCCGACGGCGTCGTCGTCGAGGCCAACGCCGCGTTCGGCAGGCTGCTCGGCACGAACCCGGATCTGCTGCGCGGCAAGCACCTCGGCGAGCTCGGCGCGGGCGAGCACGACGCCACCCGGCTGCGGGCGGGCCTGGCACAGCTGGGCATCACCACCGAGCAGTACACCGAGCGCCTGCGGCTCGAGCACGCGAAGGACGGTCCACTCTGGACCGACGTCACCCTCGTCCGGCTGCCGGGAGACCGGGCCGGAACGGTCTTCCCTGTGCTGATGGCGCTGGACGCCCACGAGAACCAGCTGCTGCAGGAACGCCTGCTGCACCAGAACGTCCACGACGCGCTGACCGGCCTGCCGAACGTCGCCGCGTTCACGACCAAGCTGGAGTCCGTCGTCGGGACCGGCACCGGCGAGCAGGTCGCACTGGTCTACCTCGACATCGACGGCTTCAAGGTGATCAACGACGGACTCGGTGCCGGCGTCGGCGACCAGGTCCTGCGCGGCATCGCGAACAAGCTCTCGGCGGCCTTCACCGGCCACTACGACGGCCACGTCTCCCGGCTCGCCGGTGACGGGTTCGCGGTGCTGCTCCACGGCGAGCTGACGCCGAACGCGGTCGTCCAGCTCGTCGAGCAGGCGATGGACGATCTGCGTGAGCCGATCTACCTCGACGGGCACGGCATCGGGGCCAGCGCGAGCGCCGGGATCGTCGTCCGGCCCACCGCGGGCTGTGAGCCCTCCGACCTGGCCAGGGCCGCGGAAATCGCGCTGCACCGCGCGAAGGAGGCGGGCAAGGCGCAGTGGATGCTGTTCGATCCCGAGCTCGACGCGCGGGACCGCGGCCGCTACCAGCTGGGCGCGGTGCTCGCCGGCGCGCTGGAGAACGGCGAGTTCTCGCTGATCTACCAGCCGACCGTCAAGCTCGCCAGGCCCGACGAGATCGCCGCGGTCAACGCCGGGCTGCGCTGGAATCACCCGGAGAAGGGCGAACTCGACTCCGACGAGTTCTACCCGCTCGCCGAGACCACCGGGATGACCATCCCGCTCGGCAAATGGCTGCTGGCCGAGTCCCTCGCCGCGACGGCACGCTGGCGCGAGCGCTTCGGCGACGCGGCGCCGGACGTCTGCGTACGGCTCCCGAACCGGCTCGCCATCGAGCCCGATCTGGTGCTGCTGGTGAAGGAACAGCTCGACAGGCACGGCCTGCCCGCCAAGGCGCTGCGGCTGTGCGCGGACCCGGCGTCGGTGCTCGACCCGCACGGCGAGGTGCTCGACTCCTTCGCCGTGCTGGCCGACCTCGGCGCGCAGATCGTGCTCACCGTGTCCGGCTCGGCCGATCTGGAGCTCATCCCGCACCACCGGCTGCCGGTCAACCACGTCATCCTCAGCGGCCCGGTGATCGACGTGCTCGCCGACGACCCCGCCGAGACCGACGTCCGGCATCTGCAGCGGCTGGTCGGCAGGGCGCAGGAACTCAAGCTGCGGATCGGCGCGGAAGGGGTGCGCACCGACGAGCACGCCGCGCGGCTGCGCGAAATCGGCGTGCTCGCCGCCCGCGGCCCGTTCGTCACCGATTCGGCGACCGGGGACGAGGTCGACGAGCTGATCGCGCGCCACGCGGGCTGAAACCGGGGTTCCGCCGCGCCAATCCGGGTACCCGGCCGCTTCGAATGCCGGACGTGGATCATGCTCAGCGCGAAAGGACCGCCATGAACCCCGGAGACGTCGCCCCCGACTTCGTACTGCCCGACGACCACGGCACGCCGCGGACGCTCTCGGACTTCCTCGCGAGCGGGCCGGTCGCGCTGTTCTTCTACCCCGCCGCGATGACCGGCGGCTGCACCGCCGAGACCTGCCACTTCCGTGACCTCGCGACCGGCTTCGGGGCGATCGGCGCGCACCGCGTCGGGATCAGCCCCGACTCGGTGACGAAACTGCGGGCCTTCTCCGCGGCCAACGCCTTCGACTACCCGTTACTGTCCGATGTGGACGGTAAGGTGGCGCGGCTGTTCGGCGTCTGGCGGGCGCTGATGCCGTCGCGTGCCAAGCGGCACACGTTCGTGATCGACGGCGAGTTCCGGATCATCGAGGTGATCCGGAACGAACACGACTTCAGCCTGCACGGCGACCGCTCGCTCGCGGTGCTGCGGCAGCGCGTCGCCGTCGCCTGACGTGAGCACCTCAAGCACCCCAAGGGGTTTCTTCACTGAGACTTCCGGGTGAGTACTGCCCGATGCGTCGGGGGGGGGGGGGGGGCGCGGGGGGGGGGGGCCCGGGGGCGGCGCGCCGCGCGCGGGGGGGGTAAAAAAAAAACACAGCGAAAAATGAGTCATACTATTCGGGAGTGTGAGGT
>NZ_JBHYIQ010000025.1:0-5376 GCF_042739895.1 Amycolatopsis sp. NPDC059021 | reverse complement strand
AGACTCCGGGTTGATTCCTGCCCTTGGGGTGGGTCCGTGAAGGCCCCCTTGAGGGACTTGGAGTCCCTCAAGGGGGCCTTCACGGACTTGCAAATACCGACAGAGAGCGTAAATCGGGCAATTCGATCGGCGTAGTGTCCTTTGTAGACGGTTCCAGATCCTCAGGTGCCGCCGCTCGAGTTCCCGACATTGGCGTTGGGCGCGCCGAAGGCGTCTTCAGTGCGCGGGGCCTGGGGTTGCGGTTGCGACAAGGGCGTCCCTCGGTGCGTTGGATGCACCGGGGGCGTCCCTCGGTGCGGTGAACGCACCCAGGGCGTCCCTCGGCTCCGGCGGGCCGAGCGCGCCGGTCCCCGAACCCGCAGGCGAGATCCGGTACCCGGTCCAAAGCGAGGTGCTCTCCTCCCACCAGACCGAACGCCCCAATGTGGCATTGGGTGCGTCCAACGCACCGAACGCCACAATGGGGCGCATGAGCCACCGCCGCGTCAGGAGTCCTTGCGCCACACCACGTTCGTGCCGCTGCAGGCGGGCGGCAACGGGGGCGCCGCGACCTCGGTGCGCACCCGGCGGTACCCCAGCCGCGCCGGGACGCCCGCGCTGCGCGTGTTCCGTTCGTCGTGCTTGATCTCGACGTACGGCGCGCCGATCCGGAGCGCTTCGGCGGTCAGCAGCGCGGCGGCGCGGGTCATGGTGCCCCGGCCGGTGTACGGCTCGCCGAGCCAGTAGCCGATCTCCATCCCGCGTTCCCGCGCCATCAGCCCGCAGCCGCCGACGAGCGTCCCCGCCAGCATGACCGCGTACTCGTACGCCTCACCACGCTCCCACCGCCCGGCGGTGGTCTTCAGGAACTCGGCCGCCTCGCGCTCGCCGTAGCCGTGCATCGCCCACGGCAGCCACACGCCGATGTACCCCGCCGACTCCCCCGCGGTCGCGGCCAGCTCACCGAGCCGGGACGCCCGCCAGCGGGCCAGCACGAGGTCTTCGTCGGGCAGGGTTTCGGCCGGGGTCTCCATGTTCTCCATGGTCGCCGGAAACCCCGGCCGCCGCCGCCGATTTTCCGGCGGGCTACTTCGTGATCACGCCGGCCGGGACCTCGGTGTCGCCGCGCAGCGCGTCGAACAGCTGCTGGGACTTGTTCTTGTCCCAGTGCTCCGCCGAGGCGCTGGTGACCGGCACGGTCGTGGTGACCACGCCGTCGGAGGAGATCCCGCGCATCGCCAGCGCGAGGCCGACGAGGTTGTGCACGTGATCGCCGGAGTCCATGGTCAGCGCGTCCGGCGCCGAGGACAGCAGCGGGAAGAAGTGGAACGGGTTCAGCAGCGTGCCGGCGCTCGCCATCTGGCTGACCATGGCGCCGATGAACTTCCGCTGGTTCGCCACCCGGTCCAGGTCCGACCGCGGGGTCGCGTCGCTGTACCGCGTCCGGACGAACCCGAGCGCCGAACGCCCGTCCAGCGTCTGGCAGCCTGCCTTGATGTCGATGTGGGTCATGGGGTCGTTCATGTCCTTGTCGACACACATGTCCACGCCGCCGATCCCGTCGACGATGTTCGCGAACCCGCCGAAGCCGATCTCGGCGTAGTGGTCGATGCGCAGCCCGGTGGCGCCCTCGACGGTCTTGACCAGCAGCGACGGACCGCCGAGCGAGAACGCCGCGTTGATCTTGGTGGTTCCGTGGCCGGGCACCTTGACCTGCGAGTCACGCGGCAGGCTGAGCAGCGTCGGCTTCGTGCTGTTGTCCGGGATGTGCGCGACCATGATCGTGTCGGTGCGGGTGCCGCCCGCGTCGGAGGTGTCACCGGTGGCCAGGCGCGCTTCGTCCTCCTTGGACAGTCCTTCGCGGCTGTCCGAGCCGACGATGAGCCAGTTGGTGCCGGAGGCGGCTGCCGGGCGGCCGTCGTAGTTCGCGAGCGCGTCGACGCGCTTGATCGAGAACTCCAGGTAGACCCAGACACCGGCCAGGAACACCACGAAGACCAGCAGCAGCGTCAGCAGGATGCGGCCGGGACGCCATCTGCGACGGCGCCGGGGACGTGGCGCGGGCGCGCCCTCGGGCCCCCGCGGCGGCGCCTGGCGCGGGGGTGGCGGGGGCGGTTGCTCACCCCGCGACCCCATCGGCCGGGTCCGCTCGTCGTACGGGCTGCGGCCCCGCCCCGGCAGGGGCATCATCTGGGCAGGCTGATGCTGCCGAGGGCGTCCAGAAGGCTGCGCTGGCCTCGGCGGAACCCACCGCCCGCCGCCGTCGCCTCCGTACGTCATCTCACATCACCCGTCCCCGATACCGGCGAATCCGTCGAAGTCTCGCCAACCACTCCTCATGACAAGACGTGCGACACCGTATCGGGTTGTCTCCCGGCCCGCCGCGCAACCGATTACCGGCTGCCCCCGGCGTACCCGAACTGGTGCACCTTGATGTACCCGGACCGGAACCCCGCCTCGGAGTAGGCCAGGTAGAACTCCCACATCCGCCGGAAGACGTCGTCGAAGCCGAAGCTCGCGACCTCGCTCCAGCGGCCGAGGAACCGCTCGCGCCACAGCCGCAGCGTGCGGGCGTAGTCCTGGCCGAACTCGCGCATCCCCTGCAGCTTCAGCCGGGTGTTCTCCCGCATCCCGCGCTCGATCGCCTCGACCGACGGGATGATGCCGCCGGGAAAGATGTACTTGTGGATCCAGGTGTAGGCCTTGGCGGACGCGACCATCCGGTCGTGGTCCATGGTGATGGCCTGCAGCCCGAACCGCCCGCCCGGCCGCAGCCGATGCCCGATCGTGGCGAAGAACGTCGGCCAGTACGAGGCGCCGACGGCCTCGATCATCTCGACGCTGACGACGGCGTCGTACTCGCCGGTCGACTCGCGGTAGTCGGTCAGCTTGACGTCCACCCGGTCGGCGAAGCCCGCCTCCGCGATCCGGGCGGTGGCCAGCGCGCGCTGTTCCTCGGAGATCGTGAGCGACGTGACGTGGGCGCCGCGCGCGGCCGCGCGGATCGCCAGTTCGCCCCAGCCGGTGCCGATCTCCAGTACCGCGCTGCCCTCGCGGACCCCGGCGTAGTCCAGCACGCTGTCGATCTTGCGGTGCTGTGCCTGGGTGAGGGTGTCGCCGGGCCCGAACAGCGCCGAGGAGTACATCATCGACTCGTCGAGGAACGTGCCGAACAGGTCGTTGGACAGGTCGTAGTGCCGGTGGATGTTGGACCGCGCGCCCTCGAGGGTGTTCTCCTCGGTCTTCGGCTGGGTGCGCTCGGCGAACCGGCGGAACTTCTGCAGCACCGGCGGCACCAGGGTGGCCATCCGCTCGGCGAACGGCGTCAGGACGTCGGCGAGGTCGTCGGCGGTCCAGTCACCCGCCATGTAGGCCTCGCCGAAGCCGATCTTCGCGTCGGCGCCGAGGCGGTGGAAGAACGCCGCCGGGCGGTGGATCCGCATCTCCGGCGCGTCCGGGCCGCCGGCGCCCAGCACGGTCCCATCGGGAAAGCTGACCCGGATGGCCAGCGGGCGCACCGCGCGGCGGAACAGGGTCTCGGCGACGCGGGCCCGCACCGCGGATCTGGGCGGGGTCGACAGCCCCGGCCAGCGGGACTCCGCGGATTCGCCCAGCGGGGTCGGTATCCGGTCAACGCTCGAGGTGGTCAAGACACTCCCTCCGGCCGGCCTGCGCCGGTGACTCGATGGTAATTCGCGCGCGACCCGGCCGCGCCTGCAAGATGCGTGATCACACCGGAACCCGCAGCCGGTCGGACGCGGGCCGCGCCCACGCGTGCCGCAAAGTCTCGTCCTTCTCCACGTCCGTGATCACCTCCAGTGTGAAAGCACACATCAGGCGGGTCCACACCGGCGCGCGCCGGACCATGGCGTGTCCCTCGTTCGTGACCTCGAACCGGACAAGCCGGGCGGCGACGGCCCCGGCGCGCTCGGCGTAGGCGTGGGACGCGACCGGATCGGTCATCCGATCGCGGGTGCCGTGCGCGATGAGCACGTCCCGGCCGGCGAGCGCGTCCACCGGTTCCCCCGGCGGCGTCCACGGCGCGAGCGCGCACACGCCGCGCACCGCCGGGTCGTCGGCCACGCGCAGCGCGACCCGCGCGCCCATCGAATGCCCGACGAGGACCACCGGGACACCGGGATGCTCCTCGCGGATGCGCGCGAGCGCCCAGCGCGCGTCCGGGACCGGGTGCTCGGCCGCGCCGTTCCAGCCGTAGCGGCTGTTGCGCAGCAGGCGGACCTCGACGCCGTCATCGCGTCCGGCGCGGTGCAGCGCCCTGGCCAGCGGGACCATCCTCAGGTAGGCCAGCCGCCACGGGGGCACGCCGCCGAAGCCGTGCTCGGCCCCGCCGTGCAGCACCAGCACGACGGCCCTGGTCCGTCCGTGCGCACGCCACACGGACAGCCTCGGCTCGGCTTCGCTCACTCTCGCCTCCCAGTCTCCGGGACGACCCGGTCGCCGAACGGGTCAACCTCGCTACTGGTCCACGCTATTCCACCCCGGGCGGGCGGTGGCGCGATAGATTCGGCGGTCGGTAGCCGACGTCGACGTTGTCTTGCGGTGTCCCGCTGAGGACTGAAGGGCGGTGTGGTGAACACCACGCGGAACTGGGCCGGTGTGGCAGACAAGCTGGCGGCCGTGGAGGCGGCCAACGCCGAGGAACTGGGCAAGGTCGCGGAGCTGGTGCTGGGGGTGATCCGGGCGGACGCGCTGGTGTTCACCGCGGGCGCCGGGCACTCGCTGGCCGCGGTCGCCGAGACGTTCTACCGCGCGGGCGGGCTCGCCTGCGTGTACCCGCTGTATCACCCCGAACTGCTGCCGCTGCACGGCGCGCAGCACAGCACCAAGACCGAACGCCGCAGCGGGCTGGCCGAGGAGGTGCTCGCCGAGCGCGCGCCGGGACCGGACGACGTGCTGGTGGTCTTCTCGACGTCGGGAGTGAACCCGTACCCGGTCGAACTGGCCGCCGCCGCGCGGACCCGTGGTGCCGCCGTGGTCGCGGTGACCTCGCGCGAGTGCGTCGCGGCGGCTCCCCGGCGGTCGGCCTCGACGCTGGTCGAGGAGGCCTCGGTGGTGCTCGACTCGCTGGTCATCCCCGGCGACGCGAGCCATCCCGCGGACGCGCCCCGCACCGCCCCACTGTCCACTGTGGTCAACGCGTTCCTGTGGAACCTCGTGCTGGCAAGGGTTTTCGACCAGGGCACCGCCGAGGGCCTCGACGTCCCGCTGTGGCGAAGCTCCAATGTGGTCGGTGGCGACGAGGCGAACACCGCCCTGCTGGCGAAATACACCCCCCGCGTCCCCGCCCTGCGCTGACCTCCCCCGTCCGAACCGGCGATCTCGCGTGATTGCGCGCGTAACTCGCGTGATTGAGCGGAGATCTCGCCCGATCACGCG
>NZ_JBHYIQ010000024.1:57914-111244 GCF_042739895.1 Amycolatopsis sp. NPDC059021 | reverse complement strand
CGTCAGACGCCCATAAGGTGGCCTTGACGGCGCTGGGCGCCCGCGGCCGCCGTTCGTGGGGCACGGTTTGTCGGGCCCGCGGCCTAGGCTGTATGGCAAGGGGGCCTGGGGGTGTCCTGAATCTTCCGTTCATTCCTTCGCGAGGCTCCGCAGGTGTCGCGAACGCTCCGTTGAGGACGTTGAGCGTCTCGAACGGAGCGTTCGGGGCATGGCTGCCGCGGGCTTGGCTTGCCTTCGGCAGGGGCGCGAATGGCCCATTCGCGACACTCCACTTCCGCCCCGACACCAACCCCTAGGCGGGGCCAGGCCACGGCGAAAACGGGCCGGGCAGACTGGTCGCATGAGGACCATCGGGTTGCTGGGCGGGATGAGCTGGGAGTCGTCGGCGGAGTACTACCGGCTCGTCAACGAGCGGGTCAAGGCCGCGCGAGGTGGCTTCCATTCCGCGCGCACGGTGCTGTACTCGGTCGACTTCGCCGAAATCGAGGCCATGCAGGCCGAGGGGCGCTGGGACGACGCCGGCGCGGAACTCAACCGCGCGGCGCGGGCGCTGGAGGCTGCGGGCGCCGACTTCGTCGTGCTGTGCACCAACACCATGCACAAGGTCGCCGACCGGCTCACCGAAGGCCTCGGCATCCCGCTGCTGCACCTGGCCGACACGACCGCGAAAGCGATCCTCGACGCCGGGCTGAAGCGCGTCGGCCTGCTCGGCACCGGGTTCACCATGACCCAGCCGTTCTATCGCGAACGGCTCGCCGCGCACGGTCTCGACGTCTTGGTGCCCGAACCCGATGACGCCGAACGTGTGCACCGGATCATCTACGACGAACTGGTGCTCGGCGTGGTCACCGAGGAGTCCCGGAACGCCTACCGCGAGGTCATCCGGCGGCTGGCCGAGGCCGGGGCCGAGGGTGTGATCTACGGCTGCACCGAGATCGAGCTGCTGGTCGGCGCGGACGACAGCCCGGTGCCGACCTTCCCCACGACCCGGCTGCACGCCGAGACCGCCGCCGACTACGCGCTGGGCACCACCTCGCTCCCCGCCGCCCCCGCCAGGTGAGCCTCGTGCTGGCCGAGAACCAGGCGCCACAGGCGCTCCCGCTCTTCGCCGGTGAACGCGTCGGCCGGGATGCCGAACACGTCGGCGAGCGCCGCCCACCAGTCCTCGGGTGACTCCAGGACTTGCTTCTTCTCGACGTCGCCGCTGCGGGTGAGGGTGAGCGCCCGCAGCGTGTCGACGCCACGGGAGTCGAGGCTCTGCACGACGCACACCCGGACGAACCCGGACTCCGGCGACGTGGACAGCCAATGATGCCGTTCCGCGAAATCGGGCATCTCGGCCGCGCCGGGGGCGAAGTCCATGCCGGCGAAGCTGCCCGCCGGGTCGTGGTCGAACCGCCAGCCGCCGGGGACGACGTCGGAGGCACGCAGCCGGTAGGTGTGCGGGCCCTGCGAGAACTCGCCGTACCGCAGGGGGACCGGCTCGTACAGCCCGTCGCCGAGCCCGACGTCGGCGAACCACGTCGTCTCCGGATCGTCCGGCAGGCCGGTGACGGTCAGCCCCAGGTGGCTGCGGTTGAGGTTCGGCGCGTCCCCGGCACTGCTCTGCACTCCGGAGAGATGCCGCGTGACCTGGTAGCCGAGTGCGCGCAGCAGCGCGGAGAAGGCGCCGTTGAGGTGATAGCAGTAGCCGCCCCGGCCCCGCAGGAACCGTGCCACCGACGCTTCCGGTGCCAATGGCGTGACGCGTTCGAGCGCGATCTCCAGCGCCTCGTACGGGACGCGTTCGATGTGCGCGCTGTGCAGCCGCCGCAGGGCGTCCGCGCTCGGCGGCTCGGCCGCGCAGCCGAGCCGGTGCAGGTAGGCGGTGACGTCGAGATTCCCCATGTCGCGCAGGCTAGCGGCGGGCACCGACAAACCTGGCGCGGATATCGGGGACGCCGGGGTGCGGATCAGGGATTTCACCCGAGGTGGGCCGCCGATCGCCGACGTAGCCTGGGTGATGTGAGCACTTTGCCCGAGCCGTCGCCCGGTGGCGCGTCCGCCACCGATCCGGCCAAACGTGTCCTGCCGCCGAACCCGAAGGCGGCCGCGATCGTCGCGCTGTCCTTCACCGCGCTGCTCTACCTCGTCGAGCTGGTGGACGCGATCCTCCCGGCGCGGCTGGACCTGGCCGGCATCCACTCACGCGAGCTGTCCGGGCTCGACGGCGTCCTGTGGGCCCCGCTGCTGCACGCGGGGTGGTCGCACCTGTTCTCGAACACCGTCCCGGTGCTGATCTTCAGCTTCCTCGCGATGGCCGCCGGGATCGGCCGCTGGGCGATCGTGACGGCGATCATCTGGGTGGTGTCCGGCCTCGGGGTCTGGCTGGTCGGGCCGTCGGACGCGGTGACGGTCGGCGCGTCCGGGCTCGCCTTCGGCTGGCTCGCGTTCCTGCTGGTCCGGGGCATCTTCAACCGGGCGTTCGGGCAGATACTGGTCGCGGTGGTCCTGCTCGGCGTGTGGAGCGGGATGCTGTGGGGCCTGTTGCCGGGCAATCCCGGCATCTCCTGGCAGGGACACCTGTTCGGGGCCCTGTCCGGGGTGCTCGCGGCGTGGCTGATGGCCCGCGCGGACAAGGCGAAGAAGGTCGCGCCCAGCGGTCCGGGTAACCTCGGGCTGTGAGTTCCGCGCCCGTCGACGCCCCGATCGGTGTCTTCGATTCCGGTGTCGGCGGGCTCACCGTCGCGAGAGCGATCCTCGAACAACTCCCCGGTGAGCAGCTGCGGTACGTCGGCGACACCGCGCGGAATCCCTACGGCCCGCTGCCCATCGCCACCGCGCGCGAGTACGCGCTCGAGCGGTTCGACGAGCTGGTCGAGAGCGGGGTGAAGGCGCTGGTCATCGCGTGCAACACGGCGTCGGCGGCCTGCCTGCGCGACGCCCGCGAGCGCTACGACATCCCGGTCATCGAGGTCGTCCTCCCCGCCGCGCGAAGGGCCGCCAGCGTCACCCACACCGGGCGGGTCGGGGTGATCGGCACCGAGGGCACGGTTCGTTCGCTCGCCTATGACGACGCGTTCGCCGCCGCCCCGGAAATCCGGCTCACCAGCGTCGCCTGCCCCCGGTTCGTGGACTTCGTCGAACGCGGGATCACGACCGGCAGGCAGGTGCTCGGGCTCGCGCAGGGCTACCTGGAGCCGCTGCTCGACGCCGACGTCGACACGCTCGTCATGGGCTGCACGCACTACCCGCTGCTGGCCGGGGTGCTGCAGATCGTGATGGGGCCCGAGGTGACGCTGGTGTCGAGCGCGGAGGAGACCGCGAAGGACCTGGTCCGTGTGCTGACCGAACGCGAGCTGCTGGCGGAGCGGGAGACGCCGCCCCGGCACGAGTTCGTCGCGACCGGGTCGGCCGAGCCGTTCGCGCGGCTCGCCCAGCGTTTCATGGGGTTCGCGCCGGGTGTGCTTGCTCCTACTGGCGGGTAGAAAAGGTTCCGGACGCTTAGGGTGGCGTGGTGCGACTGACGATCCTCGGCTGCTCGGGCAGCATCCCCGGGCCGAACACCGCCGCGTCCGGCTACCTGCTCGAGGCGGAGGGGTTCCTGCTGGGCATCGAGCTCGGCAACGGGACACTCGCGCAGCTCCAGACCGTGGCCGACCCGTTCGACCTCGACGCGCTGGTGCTCAGCCACCTGCACCCGGACCACTGCGCGGACGTCAGCGCGCTGACCGTGTTGCGCCGCTATCACCCGGCGCCGCCCTACCCGGCCAGGCCGCGGCGGCTGCCGGTCCACGCTCCGGCTGACGCGCCCTGGCGGCTCGCGAACGCCTACGCGCCCAACGAGACCGAGCGCGCCGAGACCGATCTTTCGGACGTCTACGAGTTCCACCCGCTGCGGGACGAGCGGACGACGATCGGCCCGTTCGAGGTCACCGCGGTGCCGGTCGATCATCCGACGCCCGCCTTCGGCCTGCGGGTCTCCTACGGGGGCAGAATTCTCGCCTACACCGGGGACACCGGCCCGTGCGCGGCGCTGGGTGAGCTGGCCGACGGCGTCGACGTGCTGTTGTCGGAGGCGTCCTGGACCGACTCCGCGGACCGGCCGGCGGGGGTGCACCTGTCGGGCAAGCATGCCGGCGAACTGGCCAAGGACGCCGGTGCCGGACGGCTGCTGCTCACGCATGTCGCCCCGTGGACCGATCGCGACGCCGTGCTGGCCGAGGCGAAGGCGATCTTCCCGAACGCCGAACTCGTCGAGCAGGGCTCGGTCTATGACGTCTGAGGCGATCGCCGACGGGGAAGGTTTCCTCAATCCCGCCGGGCACGACCAGCTGCTGCGCACGGATCCGGCGGTGTTCGGGGAGTTCCCCGGCACGCTCGGCATCACCACCGTCGAGCTGAGCGACCGGCACGGTTGTTTCGAACTCACCGTGCGGCCGGAGTTCCGGTCGCAGTTCGGGATCCAGCACGGCGGAGTGGTGGCGGCGCTGGTCGACCACAGCCTCGGTTCGGTGCTCCTGCCGCACGTCGAGGCGGGGACCTGGCCGGCGACGCTCGAGTTCAAGATGAACTTCCTCGCGCCCGTGCGCACCGGGGTGGTGCGGGCTACGGCGACGATCCTGGCCCGGCGGCGGTCGGTCGCGATCGTCCGGATCGACGTCGAGAACGACGGCCGTCAGGTCGCCGCGGCGCAGGGCACGGTGTCCTTCCAGACGCCCTCACGGTCCGGGGGCGGGGCCCCGGGGGCGACACCCTAGAGTGCATGGCGTGGCGAGAAAAGATGGCAGGAACGACGACCAGCTGCGCGACGTCAAGATCACCCGGGGTTTCCAGCGGTGGCCCGCGGGTTCGGTGCTGATCGAGTTCGGCGACACGCGCGTGCTGTGCGCGGCGAGCGTCACCGAAGGCGTGCCGCGCTGGCGTGCCGGGTCCGGGCTGGGCTGGGTGACGGCCGAGTACGCGATGCTGCCCTCGGCGACGAACACCCGCGGCGACCGTGAGTCCGTCAAGGGCCGCATCGGCGGGCGTACCCACGAGATTTCCCGGCTGATCGGCCGGTCGCTGCGCGCGTGCATCGATCTGGCCGCGCTCGGCGAGAACACGATCGTCATCGACTGCGACGTCATCCAGGCCGACGGCGGCACCCGCACGGCTGCGGTGACCGGTGGCTATGTCGCGCTCGCGGACGCCGTCACCTGGCTCGCCGCCGCGAACCGGCTGGCCGACCCGCAGCCGCTGTCCTCGTCGGTCGCCGCGGTCAGCGTCGGCGTCGTCGACGGGCGCGTGCGGCTGGACCTGCCGTACGAGGAGGACTCGCGGGCCGAGGTCGACATGAACGTCGTCGCGACCGACGCGGGCACGCTCATCGAGGTGCAGGGCACCGGCGAGGGCGCGACGTTCGCCCGGTCCACTTTGGACACGATGCTGGACATGGCGCAGGCGGGCTGCGCGGAGCTGACGCGGCTGCAGAAGGAGGCGCTGGCGCTGCCCTATCCCGGTGAGCTGCCGGAGCCGCGGCCGGACAAGAAGAAGGGCTCGAAGTGACCCGACTGCTGCTGGCGACCCGGAACGCGAAGAAACTCGGTGAGCTGCGGCGGATCCTGGAGGCCGAGGGCATCCAGGGCATCGAGGTCATCGGGCTCGCCGACGTCGAGGAGTTTCCCGAGGCGCCGGAGACGGCCCCGGACTTCGAAGGCAACGCCGTCGCGAAGGCCCGTGATGCTGTCGCGGCGACCGGCCTGCCCGCCATCGCGGACGACTCGGGCATCTCCGTCGACGCGCTGAACGGGATGCCTGGCGTGCTTTCCGCGCGCTGGTCCGGGAAGCATGGTGACGACGAGGCGAATCTCGACCTCGTCCTGGCGCAGCTTTCGGACACCCCGGACGAGCGGAGGGGTGCCGCGTTCGTGTGCGCGGCGGCTCTTGTCCTGCCGGACGGGACGGAAACCGTGGTGCGCGGCGAATGGCGAGGCTCGCTGGTGCGGGAACGCCGTGGTACCAACGGTTTCGGTTATGACCCGATCTTCGTGCCGGAGGGGGAAAGCCGGACGTCGGCGGAGATGGCTCCGGCGGAGAAGGACGCCGATTCGCACCGGGGCCGGGCACTGCGCGCCTTGCTGCCGGACCTGCGCAAGCTCGCCGATTAGCGGATATTGGCAGCTGGAACTCAAGGGAAAGGCGTCTTCGGAGTACCTTGATAGTGTGACGGGCCACGCTATCTGGCACCTGTGCCGGGCGTTGTCCGTCACGATCGCCAAGCTCGTGATGGACGATCAGTTCGATCCTTGACGGACATCCGTTCCGTGCTCGGCGAACGCCTTGAAGTCTTGCATGTGCTGCCGCGACTGCTTGCGGAATGAGCCACGCATGAGCAGCGCCACCAGCCGCATCATGAGCCCGTCGAATCGGAACTCGCTCTCGCTCTCCCACACTGTCGTGTCCGGACCGGCGTCGATGATCCGGTCGCGTTGGGCCTGCCACATGCCCTTGCCGGCGATCTCGCGGTCGTAGTGGACGGTGACCGAGCTCGGGACCCCGCGCAGGTCCTCAGGATCCACGCGCGTGATGGTCTCGGTCGCCTCCATTCGCTGCTTGCCCGTCTGGAACACGACGTGCGAAGTGGTCCCGAGCCGGCCGTGCACCCCGTTGAGCGGCTCGTGCAGTACCAGGCCGCGCAGCCACTTCGGCATGTGCGCCGGGTCGGAAATCAGCTGAACCACCTCCTCACGCGGCAGGGCGATCTCAATCGAGACGGTGTACTTCATCACTGGCTGCCTCCGGGGACGTAGAACGCGGTGGTGGCCTCCACCGCGGCCGCCACGTGAACCGGATCGCCGCCGCCGGCCAGGTGGGCTTCGCCCCATGCCGCAGCGCTGCGCCGCACGAACTCGCGTCCGGCTACCGAGGCCCGGAACTCGTCGTCGTCAAGGGGCTCGTCGTCGGCGAGGAAGCGAGCCAGAGCGAGAAGATGCAGGTCCCAGCCCACACCGCCGGCACCGGGCCCGTAGGTCGGGAACATCGGCTCCCCGACGGCCGCCGCATGGACCAAGGCAAGTTCGGTGCCCCCGGCGGGTCCCGGCGACAAGAGCACTTCAACCTCGCTCGTGCCCGGCCACTCATCAGCCTCAGGCCCGAAGAGCCAGGACACCCGCAGCCGCTGCGGCGGGTCGCAGGCGAGGATCTCGCCGTGCTCGCCGCCCTCCAGCGCGAACGACCCGCCGAGCCGCAGGTCCCCGGTCACAGGCTTCAACCAGCGCCCCAGCCTCTCGGAGTCGGTAATGGCGTCCCACACCTCGTCGACCGGCGCGTCATACCGACGCCGCAGCTCGATCGTGTAAGCGTCGCCGGCGGGCAGGGCCGCCCTGCCCATCGCCCGTCGCGCAGCGACCAGTTCGTCGAATACGTCTTTCATCTCATGTTCCTTCCGCCGATGAATCGGTCTGGTCGGCGACTCCGGACCGGGACGCACGTCTGCCGCGTGCCAGCTCGGTTCCCAGGGCATCGAGACGCTGACCCCAGAACCCGCTCCGACCACACGCCGACCTCGCGCAGCGGTGAGGGGTCGACGGCGTAGAACCGGCGGGCCCTCTCCGCCCGGACCACCGCGAACCCGTTCTCACGCAGAACGCGCAGATGCTGGGAGACAGCCGGTTGAGACAGCGCGAACTCGGACCGGACCACCTCTGTGATCGCGCCAGAGGTCCGCTCGCCCTCGGCGAGCAACTCCAGGATGCGCCGGCGCACCGGGTCTCCGAGAATGTCGCGTGCACAACGAAGTCATACCACGTGACGCTTATATAAGTCACGGGTGACGCTCTGGACCACGACAGCACCGTCGTCGACGTCCGCGGTGACAGACAGCATGGTCCGTCACGGATAGGCTGAGGGTTTTGAGCTGGGGAAGTCTTTCTAGTATATCAACTGTACTTGTTCTCGAGGGAATAATAAAAGGGTTTGCAGGGTGGAGAGTTTATCCAGGGTGGCGATGCGGGTAAAACTCTTTGCGGAAGACATTGGCAATGTATTAATGTTGTAGTTTTTTGCAAGTGGGTGAAGGTTGACGATTGCATCTTCGTCGAAGTGGGCGCTAATCGTTTTCGGGTATGGTAGGTCGGTCAGCTGGCGTAGTTGTTTGGCGAAAGGGAGTAAGCGTCCTGTAGTGATGGTCTGCTCTTGTACGGCCGGGCGAGGGGCTGGTGCGTATCGCTTTAGCACAGCCAGTGCTTCGGAGCCCCCGGTGAGCGCTGCGGCCCGGACCGTCGCGGCCGCAGCGTGCTCAGTCGAACTATCCAAAGTGGCTGGAAGGTATCGCAGGATCCGCGGGCCGATCGTCGAAAGTGACCGCGCCTCGCGGATGTTTCTCGGTGGCACCAGCTTCTCGCGGATCACGCCCTCCGCCCGATCCGGAATCCCGCTCAGCAGCTCGCCGACCTGATGATGCTTCGCGTGCCCACAGGCCATGAGATCCGCCTCGTTCAGGGCGTCCTCGACGGCGAGGAAGGCGGCATTGACCTCGTTGCCCGGCAGGGTCGCGAACCGGTCGGCCGGCACCGGTTCCAGCTGCTCGGCCACCTGGGTCCCGATCGTCTACGAGGTTCTCCGGTTTCCGCTGCCCCAGCGGCCCTTTGAGTTCCTGCGCGGCCAGTTCCGCCAGGGGGCGTGATCCCGGCGAATGGCGGCCGGGGCAAGCCCGCATCCGGGTGGCCTCGACACTCTATTGTCGGCGTCATGTGTGCCCACATCGTGCTGGCCGAGGACGACGACAAGCAGGCGGAACTCGTCCGCCGCTATCTCGAACGGGAGCAGCACCGGGTCGTCGTGGTCCCGGACGGCCGCGAGGCGCTCGCCCACGTCCGCCGCGAGCCGCCCGATCTGCTGGTACTGGACGTGATGCTGCCGGGCATGGACGGCCTGACGATCTGCCGCACGCTGCGCGCCGAATCGGACATCCCGGTGCTGATGCTCACCGCACGGTCCACAGAGGACGATCTGCTGCGCGGTCTCGACCTCGGCGCGGACGACTACATGACCAAACCGTTCAGTCCCCGCGAACTGGTGGCGAGGGTACGGACGCTGTTGCGGCGCACGAAATCCGCGCACGGGGCGGGTGCCGCGCTGCGCGTCGGCGGGCTCACCGTCGATCCGCTTCGCCACGAGGTCACGGCCGACGGCCGCCCGATCGAGTGCACGCCCGGCGAGTTCCGGTTGCTCGAGGTCATGGCCGCGCAGCCGGACCGGGTGTTCACCCGCGGCCAGCTGCTGGAACGGCTGCACGGGTTCGACCGCTACATCACCCACCGCGCGATCGACGTCCACGTGATGAACCTGCGCAAGAAAATCGAGGCACAGCCCCGGAAACCGACGCGGCTGCTCACCGTCTACGGCGTCGGCTACAAGCTGACCGCGGGGCCGTCGCATGGCGCGTAGCCTCCTGGTCCGGTTGCTCGCGGTGTCGGCGCTGATCGTGCTCTGCTCGATCGCCGCCACCGCCTGGCTCGCCGCCCGCACCACGTCCGGGGCGATCCGGCAGGAACAGGGCCAGGCACTCGCCGAGGACAGCAGGATCTACCAGGACGTGCTGAAGTACGCGGCCACGCATCCGGACTGGCGGGACGTGCCCGCGCTCGTCCAGGCGCTCGGGCGGTCGTCCGGCAGGCGGATCGTGCTGGCGACTTCGTCGGGCGGCACGATCGCGGATTCCGCGCCCCGGCCGGGACCGCTGCCGAAACAACCGTCGGTGGTCGTCGATCCGCTGTCCGTCGACACCGGGCTCGGTGTCTCCACGAGCGCCGACCGTATCGACCCCGACGCCGTCGGCCCGTACTCGCTGGCTCCCGACGAGCGGGAATTCCTGGCACAGGCGGGTGCCCGCGTGCTGAGCTGCGTCCGGAAGATCGGCGGCAGTGGTTCGCTGGTCACCGAGCCGAACGGCCGCACCCGGGTCGAAACCTCCGACCCCTACACACTTCCGTACTGCGCCAAGGCCTTCGTCCCGGCGCCCACCGCCGCCCCGGTGCCGTTCGGCCTCGAAGCACCCACCAAGACCGAACAGCTCGCGCTGGACAAGCTGACCGGCCTGGTCAACGAGTGTCTCGGCCGGGCGGGCAGGCCACCGGTCCGGATGCTGCTCGGCTTCACCTGGGCATGGAAGGAGATCCGGCCCAGCGGGCCGGACCCGGCTGTCGACTCGTGCATTGCCGCGAGCCGCCGCGAACAGCTGACGCCTTACGTCGCGCCCGCCGCGTCGCTCTACCTCATGAGTGCCGGTGACGATCAGCCGAGCGGGTTCACATTGTCGGCGGAGAACAAGGTCCGGCTCGCCGCCGTCGCGGGAGCGGTGCTGGTCATCGCCGTCGCCGTCACCGTGCTGGCCGGGATCCGGCTGATCCGGCCGTTGCGCGCGCTCACCGGGGCCGCGCAGCGGATGGAGGCGGGGGAGACGGGCGCGCGGGTCGAGGTCAAGGGCCGGGACGAGATCGCGCGGCTGGCCACGGCGTTCAACGACATGTCCGCGGCGCGGGAACGGCTGGAGGCGACGCGCCGGGGCATGGTCAGCGACATCGCGCACGAGCTGCGGACGCCGCTGAGCAACATCCGCGGCTGGATCGAGGCCGTGCAGGACGGCGTCGCGCAGCCCGACGAGGAACTCCTGGCGCTGCTGCACGAGCAGGCCGTGCACCTGCAGCACATCGTCGACGATCTCCAGGATCTCGCGCTGGCCGACGCGGGCGAACTCCGGGTGCATCCGGAACCGCTGGACGCGAACACCTTGCTGACCCAGGTGGCGGCCGCGCACGTGCCGCGCGCCGAGGCCGCCGGGGTCGCGCTGTCCGTCTCGCCGCTGGCCGATCCGGACCTGACGGCCGATCCGGTCCGGTTGCGCCAGGCCCTCGACAACCTCGTGTCCAACGCCGTCCGGCACACCCCCGCCGGGGGCACGGTTTCGGTGCGGGGCAAGCGTGCCGGGCAGGACGTCGTGTTCGAGGTGGCCGACACCGGTACCGGGATCGGCGAGGAGGATCTGCCGCACGTGTTCGACCGGTTCTGGCGGGCGGACCGGTCGCGGGCCCGGCAGTCCGGTGGCAGCGGCCTCGGGCTCGCCATCGTCCGCAAACTCGCGGAAGCACACGGCGGGACCGTGACCGCTGCCAGCGTTCCCGGTCAGGGTTCGACGTTCACGCTGCGGCTGCCGGGCTGAGGGCGCTCAGGAGGCTCAGGAGGCGATGCCGAGATCCTTGATCAGCTTGGCGACGTGGCCGGTGGCGCGGACGTTGTAGGCCGCCTTCGCGATCTTGCCGTCGGCGTCCACGATGAACGTCGAGCGGACCACGCCCTGCACGATCCGGCCGTAGTTCTTCTTCTCCCCGAACGCGGACCACTCGGTGAGCACCTTCTTGTCCGGGTCCGAAAGCAGCGGGAAGGTCAGCTTTTCGGCCGCGACGAACTTCGCGAGCTTTTCCGGCTTGTCCGGTGAGATGCCCAGCACCTGGTACCCGGCGTCGTTCAGCTCCGCCAGATTGTCGCGGAAGTCGCAGGCCTGCTTGGTGCAGCCGGGCGTGCCCGCCGCCGGGTAGAAGTACACGACCACCGACTGACCGCGGAAGTCGCTCAGCGAGACGTTCTTGCCCTCGCTGTCGGGCAGGGTGAAGTCCGGCGCGGCGTCGCCGGGGGAAAGTCGCTCGGTCATGGCCGAAGAGTAACGCCTGGCACCGACAATCACGCGGGCCCGCAGTAGGTGGCCGCCGTCGGATCCGTGGCGCTCGGCCGCAACTGCAGGCGCATCTGCACCGGTTGCGTCGGCGCGGCGAACGCCAGGGTGATCCGGGCCGACCGTCCCGGCAGGACGTCCTTGCCCGCGTCGTAGACGCCGGTGAACCCTTGCGTCGCGTCGACGAGCTGCTTCGCGGGCGCGTCTCCGATCGTCGCGGTCACCGAAAGCCCGGAGAGCCGGTAGGTCTCGACGCCGTTGTTGACGACCTCGATGTCGAACGCCGCACCACGCGGGCTCGGCGGGTACGCGGCGCTGCTCGGCTGGAACGACTTCGGTGCCGAGACCGAGAACGACACACCGCTCGCGAACCGGTGATCGGTGCCGAACCGCAGGTCGTGCCCGGCCTGCGCGGCGGGCGAACCCGCCGGGGCCCCGCCGGCGCCGAGTGCCGCCGTCCCCTCCCGAGCGGGAACCCCGCAGGCCACCGCCGTGAACAGCACACAGGCGGCGAGCAGGGCTTTCGGGGTGCGCGGGGGCGCCATCTCGGTTACTCCAGTCGGGGTCAAGGTTCGGCCGTTCGGCCTAGGTGGCGAGCCGAACCCGCTCCACTCTGGCCGCCTTCTCACGCGCGTACGAGCGGAAGCGGGGTGTTGACGCGGACCTGGTGTACACCCGTGGCCGATCCGTGATCGGAACGGCACCCCCGGTGACCGAACTCACACGGTGGCGTGGTCGCGCTTTCTGGAGGCGCTTTCCGGCTCAGATGGCGAAGGCGAAGAGGAAGATGAAAAGCGCGACCCCGGAGACCCAGGCGGCCATCAGCCACCCGAAATCACGGATCGGATCGACCGCGCGGTTTTCCTCGCCCGGCACGTACACGCCGCGCTCCTCGAACCAGTCCGCCCAGCGGGCCAGCCAGCGCAACGGATTCCGTGACGTCACCTCTCACCTCCCGCTCGCCGCGCCACTCTGCCACAGTACGTCCGGGAAATCCCGTACCGGAAGGGAGCGCCATGCGTCGGACTACCAAGAAGACCGGAAGCAGGCCGAACAGAAAGGCTGGCGGATCCGCACGAAACGCCTGCTTCCGGTCGGATTGGTATCTACAGGCGCAGTACGTGCGAGACGGGCGAAAGGTGGCCGTCCTGCTCGTGCTCCTCGCCGGGCTCGGACTTCTCGGTGCGGTACCGGCGAACGCCGGAACCGGGGCTCCGCTCGCTCACCCGGTGTGGTTGTGTCGCCCCGGGTTGGTCGCCAATCCCTGCAATCAGACCCTGACCGGTGAACCGCAAGTCGCCGAACCCGGCGGAAAGTTCACCGCGGGTTACCCAGTGTCCCACGGACGGGTTCCGCTCGACGTCACCCGAGTCGAAGCGGACGGACGCACCGGCGTCGAGCCGTTCGAGCCGGCTTCGGCGCCGCCGGTCGATTGCTTCTTCGTCTATCCCACCGTCAACGTGCTCCCGAATCCGTTGCCGCAGCTCGGTTCGCTGCCGCCCGCGCGTGGCGACGACCAGCAGGCCGTCACGCTCGCCCAGGCCGGTCCGCTGCTCGGCCGGTGCCGGATGTTCGTGCCGTCCTACCGGCAGGCGTCGCTGGCCGCGCACGTCGTCGGCGTCGCCACGCGCACGACACCCGACTACGCGCTGGGCCTGCGCGACGTCGAGCAGGCGTGGGACACCTACTGGCGCGACTACAACGTCGATCCGGTGACGCACCGGCGGCGCGGGGTCGTGCTGCTCGGTCATTCGCAGGGGGCCGCCGACGTCGCGAGCCTGATCCGCGACCGCGTCGACGGGCGTCCCGATGTCCAGCCCTCGCTGGTTTCGGCGCTGGTGCTCGGCGGGAACGTCCCGGTCCCGATCGACCGCCCGGCGGGCGGTGGCGCCGATCCGGACGCGGCCTTCCAGTACGTGCCCGTCTGCGCCCGCGCGTCGGCGGCCCAGCCGGTGCCCACCGGATGCGTCACGGGCTACTCGTCGTACAAACAGCCCGGCGACCGGACGCTCCCGCCGGACTCGGTGTTCGGCGTGCTCGCCAAACCGGGGCATCGCATCCTGTGCGTCAACCCCGCGGCCCTCCTGACCGGCGCTCCCGCCGGCGCGACGGCGGATCTCGACGCGCGCCTGCCGACCCAGCGGCTGGTGGAGGGCAACCCGCTCCTGCCGGGCGGTCATCTGGCGCTCCTGCTCGCCGGGACCACGCTGACGACTCACCCGACCGGCTACGCGCGTTATCCGGGCTTGGTGAGCGGTCAGTGCCTGTTCCGCGAATACCCGGGTGGCAACGCCAGCTGGCTGCAGGTCCGCGGCGGCGACGCGCAGATCGGCGGCCCTGGTACCGGGCAGGGACTCGGGCTGCACGTCAAGGACTTCAACCTGGCGCTCGGGGATTTGACCGCACTCGTCGCCGCCCAGAGCGCCGAATGGCTGCGGACCCACTGACGGGGGCGGAGCGAGGGACGCCCTGGGTGCGTCGGGTGTGACAAGAGCGTCCCTGATCGTTCCTGTCGGATGAACTGTTCAGCGCGGTCGGAAAAAGAATTCCGAGGCGTGACCCGGCGGTGACCTGATAGACATGAGTTGGTCATCGACGCGCCCGTCGTGAGACAATGCCCAGAGGTGTCGCAGTCGATTTCGCCAGGGCAAACGTCCTTTTCGTCCCGGTGTTTTCTTACAGATTATTTCAAGGTCTGACTGACTTTTACAGGTCGGCTCCTGGCCTTCTTCCCTGCCGCTTTCCCCGGCTAACGTCGGGACGTCCTCGTGAAGGGGAAGCCGACACTCCTGTTCCGCGCCGGTCGCGGATAGCCGTACGGAAGTGAGTTGCGTTGCTCGTGAGCATGTCGTCCGAGGTGACCGTGTTTTCCGATCGTCCAGAGGCGCGCGAGGCCATGGTGGCCCTGCTTACCCGCGCACCCGCGTGTGCGGGTGCGGACGTCGCCGTCGTCGCGCACGGCGGCACGTTGCCCGCCACCGCGCTGCGGCACTGTGTCGAGCGGCTCGGCCGGTCCTATCGGGTGCTCGTCGTCCTGCCCGAGGGCGCGGCAGCCCAGGTCCCGGACCTGCTGCGGGCCGGTGCGCTGGGATTCGTCGACGCGCGCTGCGGCGAGCAGGAGTTCTTCGACGCTCTCGCGGTGGTCGCGCGCGGCGCGGTGTACGTGGCTGCGGACGCGCGACAGGCCTTGACCGCCGCGCCTGCGACGACGTCCGCGCCGCCATCGGTGCTGACCCCGCGTGAGCGCGAAGTGCTGTGCTGGATCGCGAACGGCTACACGCATTCCCAGACCGCCCGCCGGATGGGGCTTTCCAGTGCCACTGTCGACACCTACGTCAAACGGATCCGCGCGAAGCTCGAGGTGCGCAACAAGGCCGAGCTGACCCGCAAGGCGTTGGAGCTCGGGCTCGTCGGACAGGAGCCGGTGCCGGCCGCCGTCGCCGCTTGATCAGCGCGCCAGCGGCAGGGAGACGCTGAACCGGCAGCCGCCGGGGATGTTCCGCACCGCGACGGTGCCGTGATGCGCTTCGACGATCCCGCGCACGATCGCCAGGCCCAGTCCGCCCCCTGTGCCGGCCCCGGAGCGAGCCGGGCTGCCCCGCCAGCCCGGCTCGAAGACCTTGTCGAGATCCTCGGCCGGGATACCGCCGCAGGCGTCCGACACCGTGATGACGGCCTGGCCCCCGTCGGCCGCCGCGGCCACCGTGACGGTACCGCCGGGCTGGGTGTGCCGGATCGCGTTGCCGAGCAGGTTTCCCAGCACCCGGGAAAGCTGTCGGACGTCGACGCGGACCTCGACGGCCGCGATGCCGCCGGGCGCAAGGTGAACGCCGCGGCCGCGCGCCTGCGGTTCGCACGCCGAGACGGTGTCGCTGATCAGGTCGAAGAGCGGGAGCGTCCGCAGTGACAGGGTGAGCGACTGCGACTGGATGCGGGAGAGGTCGAACAGATCGGTGACCAGCTGGTCCAGGCGCTGCGTTTCCAGCAGGATCTGCCGGTGGTACCGATCCTGGTCGGGGGCGACGCCGTCCTGCAACGCCTCCGCCATCGCGCGAAGGCTCCCGAGCGGAGTGCGGAGATCGTGCGAGACCCACGCGATGAGCTGGCGCCGCGAACTCTCCAGCAGCCGCTCGTGTTCCCGCGACGCCGCGAGCGCGGTGCTCATCGCCGCGAGTTCCTGGCTCAGCACCTCCCATTCGGCGGCGCTGTCGCCGGCGGGCGCGGCGAACCGGCCCTGGACGCCCATGCTGCGCGCCGCCTGCGCGAGGTCGCGGCTGCCGTGCAGGAACCGGCGGCCGAGCAGCAGGCAGACGACCAGCGACACCCCGGTGCACGGAATACAGGCGAGCAGGATTTCCCGCAGATCCGGATACGCGACACGCTCCATAAAAGCGAGTGCGAACATGCTCGCCGCTATCCCCGCCACCGGAATGACGATGAGTACGACCATCATCACCACGAGCGAGGACCGGCGCAGCAGCCACAGGAAAGCGGAACCGATCAAGGCGACCGCGACCGAGCACCACAACGACACGAGGGCTATTTCGAGCAGAGGGTGCATCCGGGCCGATTTCCCGAGGTCTCGTGAGTTTGCTTACGGGGAAAAACAAGGTGCGACGGCGGCTGTACAATCCGATGCCAGGCGCGGCGAGAAGTATAGGCTACTCGGAGGTATGTGAGACCTGTGGCGTCCGATTCTGAGGGGCAGCGTTCACAGTCCGTAAAGGACGAAGCCGCGGCTGAACCAGCTCGAACCCTGCGCATCTTCCCGCCCGTCGAGCGGGCGGGGGAACCGGCCGATGGCGACCGGGCGCGGCTGAAGCTGGTGGAGGACGTCGCCGCCGACACACCGGAACCCGACTACGAGAAGGTGCCCCTCGAAGTCCTTTCCGGGACCGCTGCCCGCACCACGGCGCCGGAGGACACCGAGCCGGTCAAGGCCAAACGGTGCAGACTGCCCTCGACCCCGGTGCTGATCGCGCTCGCGGGCGCCGCCGTCGTGCTGGTGTCCGTCCCGTTCCTGATCACCGAAATGTGGGACGCCCCGAAGGCGGGCGGTGAAGTCCCGGTCAGGTCGGTGGACGGGGTACCGGCACTCGTCGCCCCGACGCCGGGGCCGGTGCCGGGGCAGCCCGTGCCGGGGGCTTCCTCCGCGCCGGGCGTGCCGGGCGGCGTGCCCGCGTCCGGGCAGCCGGGCCTGACGAACGCGCCGATGACGGCGGCGGGGCAGCCGAACGTCCCGCCGGGGCAGGCCGGCGCGCTGGTCGCGGGTGCCGGGTGCGCCAACACGGCTCGCGCGTCGTATCAGAAGGTCGGCGAGTACGCGAAGGGCCGCGAGGGCTGGAACACCTATCAGGGCGGCTCGGCCGACGCGGGCTGCTCGGGCGTCTTCGACGCGATGCCGATGGCGGGCAACTCCGACGGCTCCCCGGATCCGCAGACCTACACGCGGTGGCTCTTCGACGTTTCCGGCACTGTCACCGCCGGCCGGTGCGCGGTCTCGGTGTACATCCCGAACGACAGCAACATCGAGCACGTCGGCGCCGTGAAGGCGCACTACTCGGTGTTCCGCTCGCAGACCACGTCGGCCGACAACGTTGTCGGCGTGGCCGACATCGACCAGACCGCCCATCTCGGCCAGTGGGTGAGTCTCGGCGGCCCGTTCAAGGTCGACACGGGCAAGCTCGCGGTCAAGCTCAACAACAGTGGCATCGACTGGAACACCAGCGACGGCAAGGCGAACTACCGGCACATCGCTTCGACGCAGCTGAAGGTGAGCTGTTCGCCGAGCTGAGCCTCACCCGGCCCGCCAGCCGCGACGGCGGGCGCGGGGGACGACGACGGCGCCGATCGCCACCAGCGCGATGATCGTGCCCGCCACCGCGGCGACGATCCCGGCGAGCACCTCGGGCCCGTGTTCCGCGGGTGCGGGCATGCGTACGGCCGCGGGTGCCGCCTCGGCCTTGGCGGTGCCGGGAGGCAGTTCCGCGGTGACCGCCGCGGCCGGGTCGACCACGCCGGTGCCGAGCAGCGGATCCGGTACCCCGCCCGCCGGCGGGTAAGCGGTTTCTTTCAGCCGCCGTACGGTTTCCGGGCCGGACAGCGCGGGCCGGTACGACCGGACGAGCGCGGCGGCGCCGGACACCATCGCCGCCGCGACGGCGTCGTCGCTCGCGGTGAAGAGGCCGTTGCCGCCGGGGCCGAGGCCGGTGATGGCGGCGCCCGGCGCGGCGAGGTCGACCCGGATTCCCGGGAGATCCGTGCGCATCGGGGGGCCCTGCGGGGTGATCGCGGCGACCGAGACCACTCCGGGGTAGGCGGCCGGGTACGCGGCGACCGGCTTCTGACCGGCGGCGACCGCGGCCGGTGCGACGACCACGGCTCCGGACGTGACGGCTCCGGCGACCGCGTCGGCGAGTTCCGGTGAGGGCTCGACGACCGCCGCCGACACCTGGACGATCCGCGCGCCCGCCGCGAGTGCCGTGCGGATACCGGTCGCGAGCGAGTGGGCCGTGGTGCCGCCGATCCGGTCGGTCACCGGTACCGAGAGCACGCGCGCGCCGGGCGCGATCCCGCTGAAGCCGCCGCCGGGCCGAGGCGTGGCGGCGACGATCCCGGCCACGAACGTGCCATGTCCGGCACAGTCGGTCCCGGCACCCGCCACTTTGCCGGACAACGCGGGAGACGACGTGTCCACGCCGGTGTCGAGCACCGCGACGGTGACGCCCGAGCCGTCGGCGTGCGCCCACGCCCGCTCCGGCCGTAGCCTCGCCTGCGCCCACGGCAGGTCATTGGTGTCCACTGTAGACGCTGTACGGCAGGCTTGGTTCTCGTTCAGCGACTGGGTGATCGGCGGCATTTCCGGCGCGGCGGGCGCCGGCACCGCGCCAAGCGGCAGTGCCAGTGTCACTGCCACGCAGAGCACGGCCGTCCAACGGGGAGCAGATCGCACATCACGACGGTAGGCGGCCCGTGTCCACTGGGGACAGTCCCGGAAAAGGGGGCTTCAGCCCACCGGGACGGGCAGATCCTCGGCGCGGAGCAGGCGCAGGTCGTCGAGGGTGGGCGAATCCAGCCGGGTGATCCGCCCGGCCTGGCGGGTCATCGCCGATTCGAGGAGCTGACGCGCATAGCGGGCGTTGCCGAACGAACGGTCGTGGGGCACCTGCTCGAAGTGCGTGTGCAGCGCCGCCACCAGTTCGGGGCCACAGTCGTAGCCGTTGGAGGCCGCGTCGCGTGTGACGATGTCGACCAGCTCGGCGGGTTCGTAGTCGGTGAAGACGATGGTGCGGGCGAACCGCGAAGCCAGCCCCGCGTTGGAGGCGAGGAAGTCCCGCATTTCCTCGGTGTATCCCGCGACGATCACGACGACGGCGTCGCGGTGATCCTCCATGAGCTTCACCAGTGTGTCGACCGCTTCCTGGCCGAAGTCGTTGCCGCCGAGGGAAGTCAGCGTGTAGGCCTCGTCGATGAACAGCACCCCGCCCAGCGCCCGCTCGAACGCCTCCTTCGTCAGCCGCGCGGTGTGCCCGACGTACTTGCCGACGATGTCGGCCCTGCCGACCTCGACCAGCTGCCCGGTCGGGAGCACGCCGAGTTCGGCGAGCAGTTCGCCGTAGAGCCGCGCGACGGTCGTCTTGCCGGTGCCCGGGGGGCCGGCGAACACCGCGTGGTTGCCGATCGGTGGCGTCGGCAGGCCCGCGGAGGCACGCTTTCTGTTCGCCTCCAACAGGTTCGCCAGGTCTTCGACGGTGTCCTTCACGGCGCCGAGACCGATCATCCCGCGCAGCCGCGACAGCGCGGACGGCGGTTTCCGGCCGGGCGGCAGCGCGGCGTCGTCGCTGACGTCGGACGGCAGCAGCAGGGAGAGGTCTTCCTGCCCGGCGTCCGGCAGCTCGGCCAGCCGCACCGCCTGGCGGTCGATCATCTCCTCGAACAGCTTGCGCGCGGCGCGGCCGTTGCCGAAGTCCGGGCCGCGGTGCATGCGCCGGAAATGCTCGCCCAGCGCGGCGCGGGTGTCGTCGGCCAGCCGGTAGCTGTGCGCGGCACACATGTGCTCGACGATGGTGACCAGCTCGTCCACCGAGTAGTTGTCGAACTCGATGGTGCGGTTGAACCGGGAAGCGAGGCCAGGGTTGGAGGCGAGGAACCCGCGCATCTGCTCCGAATATCCGGCCGCGATCACGACGATGTCGTCGCGGTGATCCTCCATGAGCTTCACCAGCGTATCCACGGCTTCGCGGCCGAAATCGGGACCATTGCCCGATTCCTGCGCGGTCAGCGTGTACGCCTCGTCGATGAACAGGACGCCGCCGAGCGCCTTGGTGAACGCCTCGGTGGTCTTGATCGCGGTGCCGCCGACGATCTGCGCGACCAGGTCCGCCCGCGAGACCTCGACCAGATGCCCGCTGCGCAGCGCGCCGAGCGAAGCGAGGATCGTGCCGTACAACCGCGCGACGGTCGTCTTGCCGGTGCCCGGCGGACCCGCGAAGATCAGGTGCCTGCTCATCGGCAGGCCGGGCAGGCCGGCCCGCTGACGGCGCTTGGTCATCCGGGTCAGGTTGATCAGGGTCGTGACCTGGTGTTTGACGCCGTCCAGGCCGACGAGCGAGGTCAGCTCCTCGATCGCGCCGAGGCTTTCCGCGTCGTCGTCCCCGGTCGCGCGATTGTCCCGGCTTTCCAGGTTCTCCACGGAAAGCCGTTCGCTCGTGCCGGGATGCCCGACCCCGGAACCGCCGTTGCCCACGGCGACGCAGTCGGTGACCTCGACCGGCTCGTCGGTGTCGACGTGCAGGCCGTCGCGGGCGTTGCCGAGCAGCTCGCAGCCGGTGAGGGTGCTGCGGCCGCCGGGGCCGACGAGCACGCCGTGGCCCTTGTTGTCCCGGACTTTGCTGTTCGACAGGGTCAGCTCGGCGTGCTCGGCGACGCTGATGCCGTCACCGCCGCAGGCCCGGATCTCGCAGTCGCGCAGCAGACCGGTGCCTCCTGGCTCGATCACGACGCCGCCGCCGGGCAGGTCGTGGAGCACCGTGGTGCTCACATACGGGTCGGCGTCGTCGCCGATGCGGATGCCCGGGCCGGTGGTGCCGGTGATGCCGGAGGCCTCCAGCCTGCCGCGCCCGCCGGTGAAGAACGCGACGCCGTCGCCGCGTGTGTCCTCAATGGACACTCGGCGCAGGAGCGGGTTGGCGCCCGCGCGGACGGTGACCGCGGTGCCCTCGACGTCGCGGATCTCCAGCTTGTCGAACTCCGCTACGCATTCGTCGGTGAGTTCGACGCCGTCCTGTGCGCAGTCGTACACGGTGAGGTCGCGGAAAACCGGTCCCGCGAGTTCACCGACGTGGACAGCGGCCTGCCCCGCCGAGAACACCCGCAGGTTCTCGTAGCTGCCCCTGGCCTTGTCCTTGACGAAGATCCCGTGTGCTTTGGCCCGGCCGATCTTGCAGTCGCGCACCACGGGATCCCCGCCGAGCACGACGATCCCGTGTTCGCGTGCGCCCACGAAGGAGCAGTCCCGCAGGACCGGCCGTCCGGTCGTGTTCAGGTACGCGCCGATGGCGACGTCGGTGACGACCGTGCCGGCGACCGTCGTGCCGGTGCTCGCTTCGAGCGCGATGGCGGGCTTGTCGGTGCGGGAGATCTGGCAGTCCTCGATGATGCCGGTGGATTCGGCGTTCGCGCAGACGCCGTTGCCCCGGCTGTCCCGCATGACGCAGCGCCGGATGACCGAGGCGGCACGGTCACTGATCACCACCGCGGAACTGCCGAGATGCTCGAAAAGGCTGTCCTCGACGACACTTCCGGTCTCCGAGGTGTCCACGATGCCCGCACCGGCCGCATTGGACACCCGGCATCCGCGCATCGCGAGCGAGCCTGATTCCCTTGCCAGCACGGCGGTCCACGACGAGCCGACGACCTCGCAGTCGTCCATCGCCGCCTGTCCACGTGGGACGTCCACAGTGGGCAGTTCGGCGTCCTTGCCGCGCAGGACGAGACCGGACAGCTGCACGGCCTCCGACGTCACGCGCACGACGCTGCCGCGGACGGGGGCGAGCTCGACACTGCGTGATCCCTCGGCCGCGGTGATGGTCACCACCTTGGTGATCACCAGGTTCTCCCGGTACCGGCCGGGACGGACCGAGATCACCGAACCGGGGCGGGCCGACTCCAGTGCGGCGGTGATGGTCCGGTAGCCCTCGGGTCCTTCCGGGCTGACCGACAGGACGGGCCGTGCCACGCTCCACTCTCCTCACGAGCTGCCGGGTGCGCTTCCAGTCTGCCCGCCGCACCGGGGGATCGGCAGTCCCACAAAGCAGCGGTGGTGTCCCTTCTTCTGGGACTGGCCGGGTGCGCGGGCGAGGGAGTGGAATGGGCGGGATGACGACCGTCGGGAGAACGGATGGGGTTCGGCGCCTTGCTGTCCACTGTGTCCGGACGCCGCGCGAGGCCGGGGACCCGCCGTGCGTTGCGGGCGGAGATCGACCGGCTGCGGCGGGAAGCGGCGCGGTCGGGACGGCGGCTGGCCGAGGCGGAGCGGGAATGCACGGCGCTGCGCCAGGCACAGCGTGACCTGATCGCCGGGCTCTCCCACGAGCTGCGCACCCCGCTCGCGGCTATCCGCGCCGCCGCCGAGGCGTTGGACGACGGCGTCGCCGCCTCGCCGGAAAAGTACACGGCGAGCGTCGTGCACCAGTCGCGGCGTCTGGACCGGGTGGCGGGCGACCTGTTCGAACTCGCCAAGGCGCAGGCCGGGGCGGGGCGGGTGGACCGGGCCGTCGTGCCGGTCGGTGACCTGCTCGATTCCGCGCTCGCCACAGCGCTTTCCTTCGCGCTGGAACGCGGTGTGCGGCTGCGTCAGACCCGGCCGGAACCCGAACGGACCGTGACCGTCGACGTCGCGGTGACGACCAGGGCGCTCACGAACGTGGTCCTGCACGCGGTCCGGCACACGCCCGCGGGTGGGCAGGTGACCGTGCTGGTGACCGGTACCGCGGACGACGTCGAGATCCTCGTCGGCGACGCCTGCGGCGGACTCCCCAGCGGCGAACCCCTCGGCGCGGCCGAACCCGGCGAGGCCGCGCTTTCGGTGACGCGCGGCCTCGTTCGCCAGCACGGCGGCGATCTGCTGACCACCCACGCCCCCGGCGGCTGCCGCTTCAGCCTCCACCTCCCCACCTGATCACGTGAGTTACGCGCCTGATCACGCGAGATCTCCCTCGGATCACGTGAGTTCGCCGCAACGTACCTGGCGACGTCCCGTGCGCGAACCGAGATCTCCCGTGATTGGCCGGAGATCTCGCGTGACGGGAGACGCAACTCGCGTGATTGGAAGCGTAACTCGGGTGATCAGCCGAAGCGGTAGCCGACGCCCCAGACAGTGGTGAGGATCGTCGGGGCGGCGGGGTCGGTTTCGATCTTTTCGCGCAGCCGCCGGACGTAGACGCTCACCATCGCGGTGTCGCCGACCTGCCACTGCCAGACCTGTTGCATGAGTTCGTCCTTGCGCAGGGTCTGGCCGGCGTGAGTGAAGAAGAACCCCAGCAGGTCGAGTTCGCGGCTGGTGAGGCGCAGTGGGTGCCCGGCCTTGGCCGCGTGCCGGGTCGCCGGGTCGAAGGTGAGGTCTTCGACACGCAGCTCACGCGGGGCGGAGACGACCGGCTGCGCGGCGGAACGCCGGAGCAGTGCCTGGGCGCGCAGGGCCAGTTCACGCGGGCTGAACGGTTTGGTGACGTAGTCGTCCGCGCCCAGCTCGAGGCCGTGGATGCGGTCCTCCTCCTCGCCGAGGGCGGTGACGAGGATGATCGGCACCGAACTCGTCTCCCGCAGTTTCCGGCACACGTGCGTGCCGTCGAGCCGCGGCAGCATCCGGTCCAGGATCACCAGGTCGGGCTTGAACGCGGAAAAGCTGTCCAACGCCATGACGCCGTCGCTGGCCACGGCGACCAGCATCCCGGAATGGCTGAGATAGCCGGCTATCACCTCGGCCATCGTCGGATCGTCCTCGACCACCAGGACCCGATGGTTCCGTGGCGCGGTCTGTGTCAGCTCGTCTGGCCCGCCGGTCACTGCACCTTCCCGTCACTGCCGCCCCGCGGCTTCGAGAGTAACGGGCGGCAGCGGTCAGTGACCGGTGAGGTAGGGCGTCTGCACCTGGACGGTCCGGCGGCGGGTGGCGTACTGCGCGCGGCCGGGCGGCAGCTTCAGCGGCCGGACGTCGTTGAACAGCGGGCCCTCCGACGGCGGGCAGGACAGCAGCGCGACCGGGGTGTTGACCTCCGCCAGCCGCCTGAGCAGCGGGTCCTGCTGGCCCCGGCCGATGTTGGTGGCGCTGCGCGCGACGACGACGTGCAGGCCGATCTCGTGGCCATGGGCGAGGTGGTCGAGCAGGGCGAGGAACGGGGTGTCCATCGGGTCGGTGCCGATCAGGTCGTGGTCATCGACGACGAGGAACAGCTCCGGCCCGGTCCACCAGTCACGCAGTGGCAGCCGCTCCGGGGTGATTTCCGGTCCGGGCACGCGTTTCGCCATCGCCCGCGACGAACCGGCGACCGCCTCGCGCACCAGGTCCTTCGACACCGCGTAGCCCAGCCGGTACTCCTCGGGGACGGCGTCGAACAGCTGCCGCCGGGTGTCGACGAACGTGATCCGCGCCTGCTCCGGCGTGTACCGGGAGACGACGCCGCGGGCGATGTGCCGCAGCAGGTTCGTCTTGCCGGTCGCGTCGTCGCCGACGACCACGAGGTGCGGATGCTCGGTGAAGTCGTGCCACAGCGGCTTCATGTCTTCGCCCGAGAGGCCGAGCGGGACCCGGAGCGTGCCTTCGGCGGGTGGCAGCTCCGACGCGTCGAGCACGGCGGGCAGCGTTCGCACCGGCGGCGCCGACGGGCCGTGCCACGCTTGCGCGATCGCGTGCACGAGCGCCGCCGAGCCCGCCGCGGGGTCTTCGTCGGTGCCGAGCCGCGGCAGGGCGGTGAGGAAGTGCGCCTTGTCCTCGGTGAGCCCGCGGCCGGGGATCTTGGGCACGGTCGCGGCCGCGCGCATGTTGATCATCGACTCGACCGGGTCGCCGAGCCGCAGTTCGAACCGGGTGCCGAGCTGATCGCGCAGCCCGCCGGTGATCTCGCCGGACCGTGTCGCGGTGATGATCAGGTGGACGCCGTAGTTGAGCCCGCGCGTGGCGAGCAGGGCGAACGTCGGCACGAGATCCATGAAGTCCTGACGGATCGTGGCCCAGCCGTCGACGATCAGGAACACGTCGCCGTACTCCTGATCGGGCAGCCGGCCGGCCGCGCGACGGCGGCGGAAGTCGGCGATGGACTCGATGCCGAGTTCGGCGAACCGCTGCTCCCGCTCGGCCAGCAGCGACGTCACCTGTTTGATCGTGCGGTGCAGGCGCTCGGTGTCGAGCCTGCCGGTCACGCCGCCGACGTGTGGCAACCCGGTCAGCGCGGTCAGCAGGCCGCCGCCGAAGTCGAGGCAGTAGAACTGGACCTCGCGCGGGGTCCGGATCAGTGCGAGCGCGGTGACCAGGGTGCGCACCATCGTGCTCTTGCCGCTCTGCGGCCCGCCGATGATCGCGACGTGCCCGCCCGCGCCCTCGAGATCGGCGATCAGCGGTTCCCGCAGCTGCTCGAAGGGGCGGTCGATGATCCCGGCGGGCACGGCCATCCCGCGTTCCTGAGCGTCCACTGTGGTCAGTCCGCGCGCCGGGGACCTGGTCAGCGCGGGCAGCAGCTCGGTCAGTGACGGCGGGACGTCCAGCGGGGGCAGCCACACCATGTGCGCGGGCGGGCCCGAGGCGTCGAGCCGGTCGACCGCGACACCCAGCAGCGTTTCCCCGGTGGCCTCGGGCTCCGGCTCTTCGGCGACGGGCAGTTCACGCGGCGGGACGTACGCGGAGGTGTAGGGCACGATCTGCCTGGCCACGATCGACTGCCGGGTCTCCCGCCGGATGTGGCGGTATTCGCCCGAAACGTAGGCGGCTTTGAATCGTGTGAGCGTGTCCACATCGGTCTTGAGGAAGCCGTTGCCCGGCTGGGGCGGCAGCTGGTAGGCGTCCGGAACCCCCAGCACCCCGCGGCTTTCCATCGCCGAGAACGTGCGCAGGCCGATCCGGTAGGAAAGGTGCGATTCGAGCTGGTGCGTGCGGCCCTCGTCGAGCCGCTGCGAGGCCAGCAGCAGGTGGACGCCCAGGCTGCGGCCGAGCCGTCCGATCATCACGAACAGGTCCATGAACTCCCGGTGCGCGGCGAGCAGCTCGCTGAACTCGTCCACCACGACGAACAACGTCGGCAACGGCGCGAGCAGCGTGCCGGCGGCGCGGGCCGTCTCGTATTCGAGGACCGAGCTGTAGTTTCCCGCCTTGCGCAACAGTTCCTGACGCCGGATCAGCTCGCCGTGCAGCGCGTCCTTCATGCGCTCGACGAGCACGACCTCGTCGGCGAGGTTGGTGATCACCGCCGAAGTGTGCGGCAGCCGGTCGAGGCCGAGGAACGTCGCGCCGCCCTTGAAGTCGACGAGGACGAAGTTGAGCGTCTCCGAGGAATGGGTCAGTGCCAGGGAAAGCACGAGCGTCCGCAGCAGCTCCGACTTCCCGGAACCGGTGGCGCCGATGAGCATCCCGTGCGGGCCCATGCCGCCCTGCGCGGACTCCTTGACGTCCAGTTCTACCGGCGTGCCGTCGGCGCTGATCCCGATCGGCACCCGGAGCCGGGCGGCGCCGACGTGCCGGGCGTGCAGTTTCGCCAGGTCCGCGCCCTTCAGGTCGAGGATGTTGAGCAGGGTGGTCAGCTCGAAGTCGGTGGTCAGCGGCTCGGTGCTGTCGGTGGACACGGCGAGCCGGTACGGCGCGAGCAGCCGCGCGAGCGATTCGGCGCGGACGGTGCTCAGCGTGTCCGGCGTGCCGATCGGGGTCGCGGTCTCCTTGCCGCCGCGTTCCGTGCGCACCAGTTCGGCCTTCTCGGCGTCGACGCGCAACAGCAGCGTGCGCGGGTCGGACTCCCAGTCCAGCGCGCTGCCGAGGTCGAGCACCGTGACGTTGCGGTATCCCGCACCGGCCATGCGGCTGCCGTGTGCGGTGCTGGCGCCGTCGAGGACGACGATCGTGTAGGGCTCGTCCAGGGTGGGCATCGCGTCGCGGTCGAAGAACGGGCGCCCGGCCAGCTCTTCGCCGAGCAGGCCTTCCAGCTCGCCGATCGATTCGGCGACCAGCCGCACCGGGCCCGCGCCGTCGGTGTCGGCCGGATGCAGGTTGTGCGGCAACCACTTCGCCCATGACCACGCGGCGTACTCCTTGCCGACGATCACGATCCGCAGGTCCTGCGGGGCGTGGAAAACCGACAGCTGAGCCAGGATCGCCCGGGCCACGCCGCACGCGACCTCGGCGTCGCCGCGCAGCAGCACCCGCGCGTACGACCGGAGGTACACCGCTATCGGCTGATCCGGCACCGTGGCGTAGGCGCGGATGAACCGGCGCAGCGCGTGCGCGCAGAGCGGTTCGAGGTCTTCGACCGGTTTAGTGGACAGCGGGGACAGCCGGGTCCCCAGCTGCCGGTCCCCGACCGCGATCCGGACCTCGCCGAAATCCGGGTGGTCCGGCCGGGTCTCCCACAGCCGCGAAGTCCGGATCATCGACCACAGCGCGGCCGGGGCGGGATGCCGCCAGCCCTGTGCGCGCTGCTGGTCACCGATCGTCACCCGCACCTTTTTCCGCGCCTGGGCCAGATAGCGCAGGAAGTCGCGGCGCGCACCGGACATCTGGCGCTTGCGCTCGGAGGCGGTACGCAGGAACTGCGCGGCGAGCATGCCGACGGCGGCGAGCACCATCAGGCCGATCGCGAAGTACATCAGCGTGCCGCCCGCGCCGGAACCGGGCCGCAGGAAGATCATCACCATCGCCAGCGAGGACAACGCCATCGGCAGATAGGTGATGACGCCGCTGAAGCCACTTTGCACCTCGGGCAGCTCGGGCGGCTCCTGGAGACTGATCTCGCCGGACGGCATCGGCGGTCCTGGCTGCCGTTCGGAGCGGCGGAACAGCACGACACTCACGGCGATGTCCTTTCCGGTCGGTACTGGCCAGCGAAGAATCGCACGCCCGCCGCGGGGAATCAGGTCCCGTAAATCGGCGACGTTACAAGCACTCGGCGTGCGGATAACGTCACCGGTGGAATCCACAGTGGACAACAGGAGTGTGGAGTGAACAGCACCGTCGCGGGCCTGTGCCGATTGTCGATCCGGGCGCCGGGGAAGAGCTTCGACCTGGCGGTCCCGGCCGACGTGCCGCTGGCCGACCTGTTGCCCACGATCGTCGGCTACGCCGGCGACGACCTCGATGAGGCCGGGCTCGACCACGGCGGCTGGGTCCTGCAGGATCTCGGCGACGCGCCCCTCGACGAGGAGGCGACGCCGGAAGTGCTCGGCCTGCGCGACGGGCAGGTGCTGTACCTGCGCTCGCGCCAGGACAGCCTGCCCGCGGTGCATTTCGACGACATCGTCGACGGGATCGGCACCGGGCTGCGGGATCGGCCGGGAGCATGGCATCCGGCCGCGACGAAGTGGCTGCTGCACGGCATGGCGCTCGTGGCCGCCGCGTTCGCGTGGGCCGGGATTCTCCTGTCAGGGCCCACATTGCCGCGTACGGCCGCGGCGATCGTCGTCGCGTTGCTGCTGCTCGCCGCCGCGGGTTCGGCGTCGCGCGCGGTCGGCGACGCGGTGGCCGGGACGTTGTACGGCGTCGCGGCGGTCCCCTTGTTCGCGCTCGCCGGGCTGCTCGTGCCCGGGCCGTCGGCCACCCCGGCCGCGCTGCTGCTCGCCTCCGCCACCGCCGCCGCGGGCGGGGTGGTGCTCGCGCTCGTCGCTTCCGGCACTCATCCGCAGGTTCACCTCGGCGTGCTCGTGGTGTGCGTGTTCGGGGTGCTGACCGCGGGAATCATGCTTGCCGCGGGCGAACTCGCCTCGGCGTTCGCCGTGACGGCGGTGCTGGCGGTGATCTTCGGCGCGTTCGTCCCCGGCCTCGCGTTCCGGCTGGCGGGACTGAAGATGCCGCCGCTGCCGACCAACGCCGATCAGCTGCAGGAGGGCATCGACCCGCTGCCGAGCAAGACGGTGCTCGACCGCGGCGCCGTCGCCGACCAGTACCTCGTCGCGTTGTTCCTGGCCACCGGTGCCGTGTGTGCCGCGGCGATCACCGGCCTGCTCACAGCTCCCGGCTGGGCGCCGGTGGTGACGGCCGGTGTCCTGAGCGTCCTGCTGCTCCTGCACGGCCGCGAGGTCGGCGGCATCCGGACCCGGCTCGCCGTGGTGCTGCCCGGGGCGTATGGGCTCGCGGCCTTGGCGATCACCCAGGCCGTGCACCTGGCGCTGCCCGGCAGGCTCCTGCTCGTCGTCGGCGTACTGCTCGCCGGGGCGGCGCTGATGGTGGCGGGCTGGACGGTACCGGGACGGCGCATGGTGCCGTACTGGGGCCGCATCGCCGACGTCGTCCACGTCCTGTTCGCGGTCGCGCTGCTTCCGTTGACGCTGCTGGTATTGGGCGTCTTCGGCTTTCTCCGCGCGATCAACGGCTGACACCCCGACTCGAGGAAGGCGCGGCCCGTGCGGTCCCGACGTGACCAGGTTCAGGCGCACATGTTCATCATGGGCAGGCTCAGCGCGGGCATGCTGCGTGCCGACCCCGACATCCCGGACACCCCGCAGCGGCGGACGACGCGCGGTTTCGCGATCGGCATCGCCGTCACCATCCTCCTCGGGCTCGGCACCGTCCTTTTCGGACTCATCAAGCCGGGCGGGGCGACGTCGTGGCAGCAGGCGGGGACGGTCGTGGTCGAGCGGGAGAGCGGCGCGCGGTGGATCTACCTCGGCGGCGTCCTGCATCCGGTGCTGAACCAGGCCTCCGCGAAGCTGCTCGCCGGTCCGTCGCTGTCGGTGCAGGAGGTTTCGGCGAACTCGCTGGCCGGGACGCCGCGCGGGGCGCCGGTCGGCATCCCCGGTGCGCCGGACGGGCTGCCGGCCGCGGCCGCGCTCAGCTCCGCGCCGTGGCTCTCCTGCGCCGCGCCGGGCGGGGACGGGCAGCCACGGAACTACACCCTGCTCGTCGGCGAGGCCGGCGGCCGCCCGCTCACTGCGGCGGACGGGCTGCTCGTGTCCGGTCCGGACGGCGCGGTGTTCCTGGTGTGGTCCGGGCAGAAGCTACGGCTGGACCCGGCCGCGGGCGGCCCCGCCGCACTCGGCTACGGCACCGCCGACCCGGTCAAGGTGCCCGCGGGTTTCCTCAACGCGCTGCCGTCCGGGCCGGATCTGGTCGCCCCCGCCGTTCCGGGCAGGGGAAACGCGGGGCCGGCTCTCGCGGGGCGGCCGAGCCGGGTCGGGCAGTTGTTCAAGGACACCGCCGGGCAGCCGTACCTGCTGCGTGAGGACGGCCTGGTGCCGCTCACCCCGGCGCTGTTCGCCCTGATCGGTGGCGCCCCGGAAACGCAGGGCGGCGCCTACGGCGGGCAGCCGGTCGACGTCCGGCCCATCGGTGCCGGTGATGTGACCGCACATGCGGCGCCGCCCGCGGCGAAGGCCGCTTTGACCCACAACGATGCCTTGCCTGACGCGCCACCGAGGCTGCAGCGCGACGATCACGACTTCGCGTTGTGCGCGGCCACGACGTCCGGGCAAAGCGTGTCCACGAGCACCCTGCTGGTGCCCAGAGCGGTGACCGACGCGGCGAAGCCGCCGATGGCTCAGCCGGGTGTCGCGCTGTCCTGCGCGGGGCCCGACCGGATCGCGATCGCGCCGGGCAGCGGCGTCCTCGTGCGCAGTGTGTCCACAGGGGACGGTGCGAGCGACGCCGTTTCGCTGGTGGCGGACAACGGTGTCGAATACCCCGTTCCGACCGCGGACGCGCTCAAGCAGCTCGGTTACGAAGGCGCAACCGCGGTCCGGATGCCCGCGCTGCTCGCCGGCCAGTTGCCCACCGGGGCCGCGCTGGATCCCGGCGCCGCGGGCAAACCGGCCGGCGGGCAGACGCCGGCATCGGCGAAGCGGTGCTGATTCTCCTTCGACGTCCCTGTTTTGGGGTGTGGAGGGAACTTCGCCCCGGTCGTAGGTTCGTCTCGGCGGTTCCCGGCACAAGCAAGGAGCGAAAGTGGTCCAGCAGAACATCAGCGTCCCGTATTCCGAACTGGCGAAAGGAATCCAGGAAATCCAGAACCACGCCAGCCAGATGAACCAGACCAGCATGTGGGTGAGCGACGTCCGCACCCACCTGCAGCAGATGCACCGCTCGGATTCGGCGCGGCTGTACCAGCAGAAGGTCGACCAGTGGAGCGAGGGCTACCAGAAGGTGAAGACCCAGTTCGACGACATCATCGGCAAGCTCCAGAACACGGTCAACAGCTTCCGGAACACCGACGGCCACAACCAGAACCTGACGGCGAGCTTCCAGACCACGCCGGAATACGGCTCTTCCTACGAGAACGCGCTGAGCTGACCCGAGGAGAAACTCGTGAACGACGAACAGTACATCGAGCCGACCAACGTCCAGGCGGTCGAGCACGACATGACGATGATCTCCAAGAAGATCGACGGTCAGATCCAGGATCTGGAACACCGGATCACCAAGCTGGTGCAGCAGACCGGCGGCCAGTGGAGCGTGGACTGGCAGGCCAAGCAGAAGCTCATCCACACCGCCCAGGCGCAGATGAACACCCAGTTCTCGCACGGTACCCGGATTCTCGGGGCCATGCGCGAGGCGATCCAGCGCACCGACCTCAGCAACGCCAATCAGTTCTAGTTCCGGGGTGACCACGCATGGTTGAGGAAAAGGGACACCACGGTGGCGACACGATCGCCTACTCGGACTCGGCGGTGGCGGACCAGAAGAAGCAGCTGACGGACTTCCGCGCCGAGTTGACGTCTCATCCGGCGATTCTCGCCCTGCAGCGTTTCGGCGTCGGGGGCGGCACCCCGGATTCGACCGTGATGGCCGGGTCGTCGGCCATGGGACAGCAGCTGACCACCCAGTTCGCCGCCTTCGCGAAGTCGGCGTCGGACCAGGTCAAGGATCTGGCCGACAAGACCGTGGTCGGCTGGATCGACGGGCTCGAGAACTGGGGCAAGAACTCCCAGGGCACCGAGCAGGAGAACCTCGGGACGGCCCAGCAGTACCAGACCGACTCGAATACCGGCGGCCACGCCTGAGCCGCGTACGAGCCGATTCCTCGCGGTTGACGGCCGCAAAGTCCTACTTTCCGGAGGGTATTTGCCATGGGTTGGGAGCAGGCGCTGGCCACTCTTGTCCCGAAGGACCAGAAGGTCGTCAACCGCGACGAATTCGCCGGGCCGAAATCGCCGCCGTGGATCGCAGCGGTCGGTGTCACCGACAACGGCGGCCACGGCGGCGGTGGCGTCGACCCGCAGAAGACCTGGGACGTCTATATCCCGTTCGACATCACCGGCTATGTCGGTTCGCTGTTGCAGACCCGTTCCGGCTACGTCTGGGTCAACCTCGACTGGGGCAAGCTCGACGGCACCGACGAGGCATGGACGAAGATCCTCCATATCGGCGAGGAGATCCTCGATCCGCTGGTACACCCGCCCGAGGGAAACACCGTGGTCAGCCGAGCGAGTTTCACCAACGCGGCACAGATGTTGCGCGATATCAACACGTTCCTCGATCAGTGGAGCCGGAAACTCTCGTCGCAGGCCAAGCAGGTCGAGTCCGGTGGGGACCTGCAGGGCCAGGCGGCCAAGACGTACCAGAGCCTGCTGGAGAACGCCGGGAAACGCCTCGGCGAATTCGGCGGACGGCTGGCCGATCCGCTGCTCATCGACGCGCTCGCCCAGAGCCGGGACACGCTCGGCAACGAGGTCGTCGGTCTCCTCAACCAGTTCATCGCCTGGCGGGGCACCCCGCTGCACGATCCGCGGGAGGCGGTGCACACGGCGCTGCTCGGCGCCGGGCTCAAGGCTGAGGTGGATTCGAGCGGAGGAAACAACAACTGGGCCAATGTGACCACCAAGTGGGGTGGCATCTGGGACGAGAGCTTCAAGACCGGACTGGACCGGGAAGCCAAGAACCTGTGGCTCAACAACTACGCGTGGGCGCTTGACCCCTTGGCCGACTTCCTGATGAAGGCGACCGAGAGCGCCTACGGCGTCACGGTGAACCGCATCTCGCCCGTCCAAATGGGGCAGATCGCTCCGACGTACAAGCCCCCGTCGTCCACAGGGGACGGTACGGGTTCCGGCTCCAACCAGAATCCCTTCACGGGAAACGACACCGGTACCGGCGGATCGGGTGGCCAGGGTACGGGAACGGGTGGCACCGGTGATCACGGCGGAAACGGTGACCTTCCACCCGGCACGGGCGGCACCGGGACCGGTGGAGAGCACGGCAAGAACGGCGACGGCACCAACGGCGACGGCAGCGACGGTAGCGACCTCGACACCGGGGACGGCGGCGAAACCGGAACCGGTGGTCACGGCTCCCAAGGTGACCAAAGTGGACAGAACGGGTCCACCGGGCACGGCACGAAAGACCAGACCCCGCCGCCGATCGGGCCGACCACCACCCAGTTCGGCCCCGGCGGCATCGGCAGTGGCTCCGGCGGTGGCAGGTTCGGCTCGAAGAACCCGGATCCGGACGGCGCGGGCACCAGCTCGATCATCGGCCCGGACGGCAATCCGGTCCGCTACTCCGACGGGGAGCCGGTCACCGTCCCGAACGGTTCGCACATCAACCCGGACGGCACCGTGGTCAAACCGGACGGATCGCCGGTGACGGACAAGAACGGGCAGCACCTCACGGTGCCGAAGGACTCGGTCATCCGGCCGAACCAGGCGGGCGGCGGATCGGTCTTCGACCCGACGACCGGCGGCACCAGCTCGGTGTTCACCCCGGACGGCCAGGTCGCGCGGGGCCCGGACGGCAACCCGATCACCGTGCCGGACGGTTCACACATCAACCCGGACGGCACGATCACGCGCCCGGACGGCTCGCGGGTCACCGGGTCCGACGGGAATCCGCTGCACGTCGACCCGCACGCGAAGCTCCAGCACAACACGGCGTTGCAGTGGCCGGACGGGTCGACCTACCACGACGGGAACAACCAGCGGCTGTATCTGCCGCCGGGGTCGGGCATCGGGCCGGGCGGGCAGATCGTGGACCCGAACCATCAGTCGATGTTCGGGCCGAACGGCGCGATGCACGTGCCGGACACGCCGTACACCAAGAACAAGCTGAACAGCATGGCCCCATTCCATTCGGACGCCCCGGGCAGCGCGAAACTGTCATCCGGCGAAATCGGGGACCCTGCGAAGCGCGGCACGACGAACTCTTCGGCGCTCGACGACGCGCTGGAGAAGCAGCAGAAGCTCAAGACCGAGACCGGCCCGCACACGCTGGGTGAATCGGGCAAGAACGGGCAACAGCAGTCGGCGATGCCGCCACCAGGCATGGGCGGAGGCGTCGGCGCCGACGGCAAGGAACGGCAGCGCACCACCTGGCTGGCCGAGGACGAGAGCACCTGGGGCACGGACAGCGGTGGTTTCACCGCGGCAATCGGACGTTGAATCGGACGCTGAGGAGAAATGATGCACACTCGCCTGCAGGATCAGCTCAACCAGGCCATCGCCGAACTGACCGAGCAGCAGAAGGCGATAGACGAGTGTCAGCGGCACCTGACCGGTCAGTCCACTTCGGTGCTTTCCAAGGATCGGATGCTCTCGGCCACTGTGGACGTGCAAGGTGGACTGTCCAAACTGGAGTTCCACGACACGCGTTATCGCTCCATGGCCCCGGCGGAACTCGCCGACGCCATCACCAAGGTGGTCGCCGAGGCGCGCCGGGAGATGCTCGGCCAGGTCACGTCGGCGTTGCGGCCACACCTGCAGGGGCTGGCCGACCTGAGCACATCGACGACCGGATCCCATGAATGGGACACCTTTCTCGAACCGCTGCGCAAGATGATGCCTGCGCCGATGTTCGGTGAGGACCGGCGATGAGCGAACCGATCTCCGTCCCCGCCGACCTGAAACAGAAGTTCTCGAACTTCGGCACGCTCTCGAACCTGGTGAGTGACCAACGCAAGGTACTCGACGACATCCACCGGATGAACCAGGACGCCGCCGGGCACGACGACGAAACCGCCACCAAGTACCAGGAGCAGACCAAGGAAGGCACCGAGAACGTGTCGGGCCTCGTCGAGGAGATCGCCGGATACCTCGGCCTGACCCAGGACAGCGGCCACCTCGCGGCGGACATGTTCGCCGAAGCCGAGGCCGGAAACCAGGACCTGGGCACGACCTGGATGCCGACGGGCACCAGCGTGGGGAGGCCCGGCCACTCGGGTTGACCGGGAACCGGGGGAGGAAAGGGAGCGCGCGGCCGTGTCGTTGATGATCAACGAGCAGGGCATCACCCTGTTCAAGGTGCTGACCGGCACGGAGTGGCCGACGGCGGACGAGGACAAGCTGCGCGAGGTCGCCGCGCTCTACCGCCAGGCGGGAGAGAACTTCCCGCGGATCTCCGAGCAGATCCGGAAGCTCACCGACGCCATCGGCAGCGACTTCAACGGTCAGGCCGGCGCGGCGTTCGCCGATCGCATGCGGCAGCTGATCACCAAGAACGACAAGGGAGTCGTGCCGCTCGAGGCCGCGGAGAAGGCGGTCAAGGCGTACGGTGAATACGCCGAGAAGATCGCGACACAGGTCGAGTACATGAAGTACTCCGCGATCATCCAGCTGGTCCTCATCCCCGCCCAGATCGCGGCCGCGTACGCGATGGCGCCCGTCACCGCCGGGCTGTCCCTGCTGCTCATCCCGACCATCAAGGCGGTCGGCAGCATGATCCTGCGGTTCCTGCTGAACCTGCTGCTCGAAACGATCGTCTCGGTCGCGATGGCGGTGCTCGCCGCGGTGCTGGCGGATGTGATCGCCCAGGAGATCCAGATCGGGCAGGGCCACCGCAACAAGTTCGACTTCGAGAGCCTGGAGAACGCCGTCAAATCGGGCGCGCTGTCCGGGTCGCTCGGCGGTGTCGCGTCCATGGGCGCCAAGGCACTCGGTGACACCCTGGCCAAGCTCGTCACCAAGGACTTCGGCAAGTTCCTCACCGAGAGCATCAAGAATGTCTTCCCGGATTCGCTGAAGGACTTCGGGGAGCAGTTCGCCAAGACACTGACGAAGTACAAGACCAACATCACCCAGAGTTTCGGCGACGAATGGTCTCGCAACCTGCCCAAGAGTGAGGCGAAGTCACTCGCGAACGACCTGACGAAGGTGTTCGACAAGAGCTTCGAGAACACCCTCACCAGTGCCGAGAAGAAGGCGCTGGGCAAGGCCTGGTCGGACACCTTCACGTCGAACGTCGGCCACGTCGGCAAGGCCGGATTGCAGCAGGAACTCAAGACCGCGCTGCAGCACTTCGAGGGCAAGATCGGCTCGGACACCTTCAAGGCGCTGACGCACGACGTACCCGAGGTGATCTACAAGGAGACCTCGGAGCATCTGAAGGGGTCGGTGCCGTACCAGATCCTCAAACCGGTCGCGGGCGCGCCGGTCTACGGCGCCCAGGGCTACCTCGGCGAAGGCCTGAACAACCTGGCCTTCAGCGATGAGCACCAGTTCAAGGCGAACTGGTGGAGCTTCACCGGGGGCGCGGTAAGCGGTGCCGCCGGTGACCTGATGGACAAGTTCATGGGCGAGCCCCTCGCGGACAAGCTCAAGGACGTCGTCGAGAACCTCAAGACGCCGGACATGCCTGACGTACCGAAGGACCCACCAGGCGACACCTCGACGTTCGGCGGCGTCGCCTCGCACGGCTTGGACGACGTACCTCACGGCCGTGACGGGAACGACTTCGATCCGTCCGTTCTGGACCATTTCGAACCGGTGGAGACCGACTTCCCGAGTGGACACGAAAACGTGGCGGGCGAGGGCGGAAACCACCCGGGGAACGAATCCTCCACTCAGGACAAACCGGTCGTCCAGGTCCCGACGTCGGTGAACGCCCCGGCCACCGGTAGTGGCCACAGCACCGGTCCCGGCGCTCCGCGTTCCCCAGAACCTCCGTCGACCACCACGCCGGCCTCCGGACGGCCTCCGGCGGGTGATTCCGGGACGCGGCCGGAGAACCACGGCACCGGCACCGGCGCGCCCACACCGGTGCCGACCAGTTCGGATCATGCGGGCCCCGAGCACCGGCACACCGGCGAAGAGCAGGAGCTTCACCAGCTGAAGAATCTGGAAGACCAGCTCAGCGCCGCGCCACCGGCACCACACACCCCGGTGACCGAGTACGTCGCGCACGTCGAGGATGCCCCCGTGGTGCCCCATGCACTGCCGGATCAGGTTCGGCTGGACCGGCTCCACAACGGTGAGCACGGCACCATGACGCCCGAGGAGAACCGGCAGTGGGCGGACAGGATTGCCGAGGCCGGGAAACACGGACCCCAGCACGTGCTCGACGTCATGACACAGCGGGACGAGCGGTACGCCGAACTCGCCAATGAACACCAGGAACACGAGGCGAACGAACACGCCGAATTCACCGAGGACTTCACAGCGAGGTACGAGAATCTGAAGAACACTCCGCTGGAATTGTCCGAAGAGGACTCGAACGCCCTCGATCTGCTCGCCCAGCTGCCGGACCCGCCGACGCTTCCCGCAGACGACGAGCTCGCCGAGCGGTACCGGAAGGTGTTCGGCGATGGTCCGGGCGACATGTCCTCGCCGCAGAAGGCCTACGAGCACGCGGAGAAGCAAGCGCAGCGCTCGGCCAGGGAGTACGAGCGCAAGCTCGGGATGACCGACGTCGAGAGCGCGAAGTGGCAGAAACAGAAGGAAGCGGCCACCAAGCTCGGCGACGCGACGGAACACCTCAAGCTGCTGGACGACTACGCGAAACGGCTGGAAGAGTTGCGTGCCGCCAAGGACGCGGCGGAGATGTCCGAACTGCAGCACCGGCTCGACGACCTCAAGTCCGTCACCTTCGCCCCCGACGCCGTTCCGACCGAGACAAGCAGCGATCTTCAGCACGGGACACACGTCCTGGACCTGCTGAAGGACAGCGAAAAGGTCAAAGCACCACCCGATCTGCCGCATGCGGACGAGCCACTGCCCAAGCCGCCGTCCCGCAAACCGGGCGGGGGACGTGGGCCGTCCGACGACGATCTCCAAGCGCGGCTGAACCGGCTCAAGTCCGTCACGCCCACGTCGTCTGACGATCACGAGATCGGCACGGAGGCGAAGCCGGGCGGCGTCGACGATCTGCCGCCAGTGCCAGGGCATACCCCCGACAGCAAAGTGGACGAGGAACAATCATCCGTCCACAACGGACAGCAGCCGCCGGACGAGCCGAAGACGCACGAAACCCGCCCAGCGCCGCTCGAACAGATGGTGCAGCGTCCGCCGCTGGAAGAGGACCGGGAGGCAGGGCCGGGAGGTTCCGTCCCGAAGCCGGACGATCTGGACGACCTGTTCGGCAAGACCGACGAGCACGTCTCGACCGAATCGGTCACCTCGAAGAAGACTGTGCTGGACGATTTGAGCTGGCAGCACGCCCCCGCCGACCGGACCGCGGACTGGTTCGCTCCGCGTGATCCGGCCCCGCCGGAGCTGTGGGAACACCTGCGGGAGAGCACGCCGCCGCGCACGGTGACCACCGAGTCGACCGATGTCGCGAGCAGCAGCCGGATCAAGATCGGCGAGAACGGCCGCCCGCACATCGTGCTCGACTCCATCGCCGGGATGATCGGCTACGACCACCGCCGATACACCCTCGCCGACGGCCGTGCCGTCCAGGAGTTCACCGTCCGCGTGCATCTCGACCCCGCGGCGGGGGTCACTGCGGCTCACCTGGCAGGCACGAAACAGAAGGTGCTCGACGGCGTCGGCCGCTTGTACAACCGCGGCTACCGGTTGCCGAGCGGGGATCAGTTCCACGTGCATGTCGAGTTCACCGATCAGCCCGGTGCGGCGCATGCGCGTGTCCGGCTGCGTCATCGGGGAACCACCGATCAGGCACATTGGTCGGTGGGGGACAGCGGCACCGTGCTGGCGCACGAGATCGGTCACTATCTCGGGCTGCCCGACGAGTACGTCGACCCCTCTCAGGTCCTCCAGGGCTCCCGGGTGCACACCGATACCTCACTGATGGGGACCGCCGCCCTCGGTGACCATGCCAAGTTGCTTCCCCGGCACCTGTGGCTGGTCGAGCACGTCGCCAACGCCGCGCTGCCGGTGCATCCCGGACCGTCGCAGGAAGTGTCGGGCAGCCGGGAAGTTCCACAAAGGACGTTCGAGCCGCCCCAGCGTGCGATACTCAAACTACACGGCCTGGACATGGTCGCGGTCGAGGCGGACGGCCCAGAAACGAGCTTCGCCGCCGCGGTGACCAAGACACTGGACCCCGCCTCGTCCGCCCCGGGCCCGGACTTGGCCGGCAAGTCGCTGAAAGAGATCGCCGAGGCCGCGGGCGCGCGTGTCCACGTGCTGGAAGCGGACGGCACCTTCACCGCATACGGCCGGGTCGCCGGGGTTCCAGTGCACGTCGTGCGGGTCGGCGACCGCTACCATGCGACGAAGGAGATAGTCCACATCGGACGCCCTGGCATCTCGTACCCCGGCCCGGCGAAGATGGCAGTCGAGCATGGCAGCCCCACGGTGCACCGCGGGGAGTTCGAGGTGGAGACCATCGCGGGCAAGCACTACGTGCGGATGTACACCGCGGTCGTGCATCCGGAGCTGTTCTCGGGGGACCAGGTCCGGCCGAAGACGGAGCACAAGGACATCCAGCAGGATCCGAAGACCGGCCGGATCAAGGTGTCACCAGGCCGCAATTCGAGGCTGTGGGTGGGTGCGGGACGTCCGCTACGGGCGTTGCAGTGGCTCACCGTGTACCAGCGCGATGAGGGTGGTAAACGGCTGAAGGGTGAATCGTCCGCGGTGGTCACCCCGGTGCTGCGGTCGTTCCTGATTCCGTACAAGAAGACCTATCAGGCGATCACCGATGGGGCTGTGGTCGAAGGCGTCGGGGCGTCGGCCGCTGCGGGCAAGACGTTCAATGTGGACCAAGCGGCTGATCCCAACCAATTCGGCGTCGGAGGCGTCGATCTGGACAAGCTGATCGAGCGGGCGGTACGCGGGTCGCTCATCAGCTACACGGCCACCGGCACCGAGTTCCCGAAGGGCGGTACGTCGGGCCGGGAGCTGCCGATGTCCACATTGCACGAGCGTCTTGGACTGAGCCGGGACTTCCGGTCCGACGTGTTCGGTGAGGACTACGACCCGTGGTTCAAGGGCAGGGACGAGAAGGGAAAGCTGAAGTTCAGCAACGATCCACAGCGGTTGCGCGAGATCGCCGTCGAGTTGCGCGAGCATGTCGTCACGTGGGAGCAGATGAAGCAGGCGGTGGGGGAGCGCCGTCCTAACGCGCGTATCGAGCCGGACGCGGACTCGTTCCCCGGCCAGGAAACCGAGATTCCGCAGACGACGGTGCGTGGATTCGAGGAGCGGGTCAGGCGGCTCAACCAGTTCCTCAACAAGGTCGGCCCCGGTGCCGCGATGGTCGGGAAGGTCAGCGACAAGGTCCTCTTGACCGCGCCGGATGTCCTCCGCGAGTATCTCGCCGATACCGCACCGCCCGATGTGGACGGTGCGGCCTTCCACGAAGTGCTGGGCAAGAAGGTCTTGCCCGACGTTGTGAAGGCGGTGACCAAGGACGTGGACACCGCGATCCGGATCCTGAACAACGGCACGACAGTCAAGGACGAGACCACGCTCGAACGGTTGATCAAGAACGGCGTCAAGGTGAAGTCGGGTGCTGTCCGCACCTTCGACGTACACGTTGTCGATAAACTGACCGACACCTTCGTGAAGAAGGTACGGGCACACCCCGCCTTGGCGCTGTTCGACGACGCCAGCCGCGAGGCCGTCGCGGAGGCGGTCAAGGGAGGCTTTCGGGAGGCGCTGACCGCCGAGTTCGGAAAGCTCCGTGACTTCGCGGATTTCGAGGGCGGCAGCGGGAAGAAGGCCGGGTGGCTCAGCGGTGACCGGCTCGTCCGGTTCGGTGACCAGGTGCGCGAACAACTGGCGCTGCCCGAGGTATCCGGGCTGCATATCGTCGGCGATCGGTTCGCGGACATGGTCAAGGGTCGGGTGCTCGGCTCGGTCGTTACTCACGCGCTGGACGCGTTCACCGGGCGGGACCTCACGCGGGCGGCATCCGGGCAGCTGAAGACCGTCATCAAGGACGAGGTGCTGCCCAAGCTGGCCGCCGACATCGCCGACGCGTTGCGGACCAGCCCCGAGCTGGCGTTGGCGGATAAGGGTTTCCGGGACCTGATGGCGAGGGCTGTCGCCGACGAGGCACGGGCGAGGTCCGAACAGGCGCTGGACGGGTTCGTGTTCGACCCGGTCGACGCCACCGAGGTCGAACAGCTGATGGACAAGGCGCCGGAGATCGCCACGCAGGCCGAGATCGGCTTCCTGATCGCGGCCGACTCCAAGCGGATCGCCATCGACTTCAACACGCGCCTGCAGGTCGAGGGCAACGCTCCGTTTCCGAACGAGTTCGCCGAGTGGAACGCGAAGCGGGATGACGTCGCCAAGGAGCAACGCGCGGCCGGTCGAGATCTCGACCGGCTGATCAACGGCGGGAACCGCGATCCACACGCCATCGTGGACAAGCTGATCGAGTACTTTCCCGAGCTGGGCAGGAAGTTCGACGAGGTCGCCACCAAGCAGCAGCTGCTGCCGGAGCGTACCGAAAAGGGCACCTACACCTTCTACGAGCATGCGCAGATGGTGCTCGGGCAGTACTTCGAGCTCACCGCGCACGAGGACCCCGAGCAGCGTCTGGTGCCCGCGGACGCGCTGGCCAAGGCGATCCTGTTCCACGACATCGAGAAGGTCAACGCCAAGAACCAGTTCGGGAACGGGCAAGGGCAGCACGATCGTGAGCCCGAGCACAAGCTGGCCGTCCAGCTCATGGATCGTTACCGCCACCTGTGGGGCGGCGACGCGGAGTTCCGCGTGGTCCGGGCGATGGTCGACTCGGATCCGTTCGGGTTCTACCTGCGGGGCAAGATCGACGCCGACGAAGTGTTCCGGTTCGTCCACGACCTCGCCGCCACGCTCAGCCCGGCACCGGACGCGGCTCGCAGGCTGTTCGAGGAGTTCCACCAGTACTATCAGGCCGATTTCTCGTCCTATACCGTCCACAGTGGATATGTCGATCGTGACGGGGTCCGGCACGAGGGACCGAACTCCTTCACGACCAAGTTCGCCCGTGACGATGACGGAATCGTGTTCACCGCCGATCACAGGCATTTCGCGTACGCCGAATCCGCCTTGACGGACAAGATCCGCGCCCTCGCCGGAATGTTCGCCACCGGCCGGAAAATCGTCGAGCACCGCGAACGCATCCGGATCGCCGACGAACGGGCACGGAACGAACTACTCGGCCGAGAATCGACGGACCATGAAGACCGCTCCGCGTTCAGGCGTGCCCCGGTGCGGGATGACGGTGGCGCGGATGACGAACAACACGTCGAGCTGACAGCGGCGCGCGAGCGCTGGCGGGCGGAACTCGACGCGGCGAAGGCGGAGTGGCAGGAGAAACTCGACGCGGCGGACCGGGCGTGGCGTCAGGTCACCGACCGAGGTGGTCCGGATCTGCGGACCCTGTACGAGGATGCCGATCGCGTGCGGCGCCGTCAGGTCGAGGGGGCACACCAGGAGTACGAGGCTCGCGCGAAGAAGGCCGACGAGGTATGGAAGCACGAGCTGGACACGCTCGTCGAGCCGGACGAATCGGCGGGCGAGCCCGGACCGGTACCGGCCACGGCGGAAGTCCGTCTGCTCGTGACGGCGAACCTCGCGACAGCCGAGGCGGTCGACGGCGAACAGCTGCGAGCCTCCTTGGGTACCGCCATGGCGGAGGCGGGGATCGACGAGCGTACGGCGACAGCGCTACTGGCGTCCTTCTCGGACCTTGAACTCAAGGAGAATTTCACGGCTTTCGCCAACGAGGGCGTCACCAAGTCCTTTGGCAGCGGCAAGGACGCCGTCGAAGTGACCGTCCAATTGGGCATTTCCGGTGAGGCGAAATCCGCGAAGAGCGGGGAAAGCTCGGAGAAGCACAAGATCGCAAACGTCGAAGGCGACTACGGCAAGAGTGCGACCGAGACCGCTTCAGTGGCACCGCGGGACAAGGGCGTCTCGATGTCGTTGTCGGCCGGCACGGGCACCGCGACACCGGTGCGGACCGCCGAGTTGTCCCATACCAGCAAGGCAGGTGTGTCGACGACGTGGAAGTCGGCGAACACCATGGAGGCCTCGCTGAAGTCGGCCGTGGAGCTGACGTCGGTCACCACGACGACCCGGCACACGCTGGCCTATGGGTACACACTGCACACGTTCCGGCACACGATGGCCGACGGCGGGGTCGTGGAAGACGGTGTGACGGTGACCGCGCCGGCCGTGACCGCGCAGGCCGTGACCGCGCCCCCGGTCGCGGCCGCCGGGGCGGCACACCTGCCAGCGGTCACCAGCCTGCGTTCCGCGTATCTCCGTGGCGACCGAGACCTGCTCAAGGCGGTCATCGACGGGATGCCGGAGAAGTCGTTGGTGCGTAACGCGGTTACCGTGCTGGGATCGGCCGCGCGCGACACACTGATCCAGCAGCTGAGCGGTAAGGGGCTGTCGGCACGCGGCCCGGACGTGCTCGCCGGCCACGCGATCACCAAGACGCTGACCTTCGAACACCGCGGTAGGACGCGCACGGCCACACTGGAGTTCCGGGCCGGTGCCCGGAATCCGGTTCCACTGGCGCACGGGGAAGGGGCGGCGGCGCAGACCTCGGGCAGCAAGAACGAACACGCCGGGACACAGAAGTCCAAACAGACACTCGACGTGAAATGGGGTGGTGGCGTTTCGGCGTCGTGGCCCGGGATCGACGGCACCTACACACTTGGCTCGCGCAAGGACTTCACCCTGTCGCTCTCCGGCAGTGGTGTCGGGAGCGATGAGCTGACGATGGTGCACACCTCGGGCACAAAGGTGCAGCACGAGGCGATCACCAAGGGAAAGCTCACCGCCTACCGGGCGGATCTCGAATACACGGTCCGGCTCACCGTGGACGACGGGCCGACTGAGACCATTGTGGATGGTCATCCGGTCGAGCACGGGGCGACGGTCTGGATGACCAAGGAGGACGCGGTCGCACAGGGCTGGAGCACCGAACAGTCCACACCGGACATCGTGGAGGCCGACCTGGCGGACGGCGCCCTCGCCACCTCCGCACTGCCCATCTCGCCGATGTCGGTGCTGGGGGCGGGTACGGTGTCCTTCCCCGCCACCGCGCTCGCCGGCCGGATCCAGAACCTGCTTTCCGGGACGACGCTGCCGCATCGGAGCCGTCAGCTCTATCAGCCCTCGCACGTCATGGTGAACCAGGAACTGGTCAAGACCGAGGTAACCCCGCAGTACCTCGCCGCGCACGCCGCGGACTTGGCGGGCAACGGCCTTTCCCTGTTGCTGCCCGCCGAAACCCACGCACGCACCTCGACCGGTACCGAGTACGTGCGGGTCGTCATCCGCGCGAAACCGGTGGCTCCGCCGGAGCATGTCCCCGCGACGACCACCGAGCTGAAGACGACGACGCAGGCGGTCACCAGTGGTGAGCACACCTCGGTGATGAAGGGCAACGGGACGGCGGGCGGTGGGCTCGGCGCGGCTCTCCCCACCTTTCCGTGGCTCACCGCGCGCACGGCCCAGTTCTCGGTGAACGGCACCCGCAAGTTCGGTGACACCGAGGTCACCACGACGACGTCCGCCGGGTACGAGCACGAGAAGTCCTGGCAGACGGCCACTGTGCACGGTTACCGGCAGCGGATGCGCTACGACATCGACGTGTACGGCGAGAACGGCAAGGCACTCCACGATTCGCTGACCGTGGACGCGAAGTTCGAAGCAGCCGGTGGCAACCGGCTGCTGGGCGCGACACCTGGCCAGGAACCGCTGGGCGAAGCGAAGCTCGTCGACAGCGGAACCCCGGTGCTGCCCTCGGGGTGGAAGCGGGCGTCGCTTCCCGACGACTACGCGGTGCACAGCATCGAACTTCCACCTGGCCTTGCCGGGTGGCTCGCCAAGGCCGTCACGGGAAAGGACGCGGGGCTGGGGGTGGTAGCCGACCATCTCGTGCACACGTTCGTCAGCCCGAGTACGCTCGCCGCCCACCTCGACAAGGTGGCCACCGGCACCTACCAGACGTCGGTGCACCGGTACGGGCAGGGTGAGCTCTTCACCGGCTATCGTGATCAGCTCGGCACCGGTTCGGTGCGGATGGCGTTCGGCAACGCCAAGGTGATCGACCACGCCGAGAGCCTTGAACTCACCGTGTCCGGCAAGGCCAAGAGCGGCCACGGACATGCCACCGTGGACCGGAGTGTGTGGGACGTCTCGGGCGATCTGCGGACGAATCTCCGGGTCAACAACGAGGCTTCGGTGGTGCCGCAAGGCACCTACACCTGGACCAGCGAGAAGACGCATGGCACCGGGGTGAAGTTCGAGCAGGAGGCGAGCCGTGGCCGGACCTACACCGGCCCGGCCTACCTCGTTTCCCTCGACGCGAGCACTGTGCTCACCGGGCGGAACACCCAGCACACCAACGTGGTTCTCGGCGATCACTTCGGCAAGCAGGCCGAGCGGCACTACGGGATCGACACCCCGGACACGATCCGGTTGTGGATACCCGACGATCAACTCCACCAGCTCGGCGAGGTCCAGTGGCAGATCGCGCCGAGCCACGAGAGCCCTTCGCCACCCTCTTCGTCGCAGGACTTCGTCGCGGTGACACACCCCGGCCTCGGGCATGTCGCCGTGCGGCAGGCAGTGACCACGGACCTGCTCCCCGCGATCCTCAAAGAACTGTCCACAGTGGCTTCACCGGTGTTGCCGGAACCGGCTCGCCAAGGGTTTCTCGCGCAACTGCGGGGCTTGGCGAAGTCGATGCGTTACTGGCTCTTCGAGCCGGGAGCCGCATCGCTCGGCGCCTCGCTGCCCCCGCATCTCGCCGCGCAGCTTTCGCCGTCCGGGCTTTCGGCCCTGTATGGGGATCTGCTCGGTCACGGTGTGCGGTTCGCCTACCACTACGACGGCCCGTTCGGCCGCACCGACATCGCGGTGCGGCTCAAGGCCAAGCAGGGGCCGGGGAAAGTCGCCGGGACCTCGGAACAGTGGAAGCTCAAGGACAAGTACAAGGCAGCGGCCGAACACGCCGGGACGATCACCGCGATGACGACGAACGCACTTGAGGGCAACATGGTGTGGAGCGCCTTCCCGAACGGACAGGTCCAGGCGAATCCGGGCTGGGCGGGCAGCGCCGACGGCAACGTCAAGGCCGAGCAGGCGGCGACCTTCACCGGCAAGGACGAGTCCGAGCACACGATGAACCATGACGGGAAGACCGTCTCGTTCGTCCACGACCTCGAACTCTCTCTCGAGGTCGAGAAGACCGCGAGCTGGAGCAGAGCGCCGAAGACGATTTCGCTGGGCACGATCGACTGGCTGTTCCCACCTGCCTCGACCACCACCAGGGTCTCGCTCGCTCCGATCCGCGACGCCGTTCGCACGACCGTTCCGGAGACGGACGCCTTGCCGGTGCCAGGCGCGTTCGCGGCGGTGAGGACGGGCAACGTGGTGGGTCTGCCGGCCGGTGTGCGGCCGATGTTGCGGACCGACGAGCTCCATGCGGCGCTTGGGGAGGTGCTGGACGGGGTGCTGCCCGGCGAGTCGTCCGGCAGGCCTCCACCGAAGCTGCCGATCGACGCGGGGGGCAGCAGGCAGGTCGTGGAGCGCGCGACCGGGGCCAGCCTGTTGTCCGGCCACGCACCGACCTTGTTCGGTGCCAAGGGGTATCGCATCGGCGGTCTCGACCTCGACCGCGCGTTCGCCGGGTTGCTCAACCACGGTCCGCTGACAGCGATCACCTTGCACGCCGAACTGCTCGACCCGCGGGTGACCCACTACGCGGCGAGCGGTACGTCGACCACGGGCAAGTCCGTCCACAGTGAACTGGTGGAGAGCACGTACACCACGACGTCGGCGGCGGGGTCCGGGGCCAAGGCCAGCGGGAGCGGCCAGCTGTGGAGTGCCGCGGCTGGCAGTACGTCGGTGCCGGGGGAGACCGGCCGCGCGGCGTTCGAACTGACGGTGAAGGGGCCTGCCGCCGAACACAAGGCGGCCGAACCACTCAAGGCCGGCGGCAAGACGGAGGAGACCGAGCACAAGTCGAGTGGCGTGACGTACCTGGTGACCGCGGACGTCCGCTGGCGGGTCACGCCGGAGTATCGCGGCAAGACCGTGCCCGAGCAGTGGACGATCCCGCGTGCGGCCCTCGGCTGGAACGCCGCGGTGTTCCGGACGGACGAGGCGGGACTGCGGGTTCTCGGACTCACCCCGCCGCCGGATCGCTCTGCCGAGTCCGGGGACATCTTCCACGACGCGGCGGACGAGTTCGATACACCACAAGAAGAGTTCCATGACGCGGTGGAGCAGCAGCCCGGAGACGTCGATCGTGACCGCCGCGAAGCCTGGCGGGAGCAGGAAGAGCGGTGGGCGGGATGGCGGGACCGGGGTAAACAGTCCACTGTGGATGAAGTGGCGGCGCGCCGGATCGCCACGGCCGCCGGGTTGCGCTGCGATCCGTCCTCGGCGGCACACCGGCGTGACTTGGCCGTGCTTGCCGGGATCCACCGTGCCGAAGGGGAGCAGGCAGCAGCGGAGTATGCCCGTGGCCTGTGGCAATACAGCGGCCGGTACGCGGCAGGACCCGCGCGGGAGAGCGTCGAGGACATGTTCGACCGCGTCCTTTCCGGCTCCTGAGGACAACCGGTGTCCCCAAAACCGGGACTGGCCTGCGGCGGCCGGTCGTCGAAAGGATGAGCCCGTGAACCGGTGTCGGCGGCACCGGAGGGCAGGATCCGGCGCAGGATGGGAAAACGACGGTGACTTCTGACGGGGCGGCCGTGCCGCGGTCTGCGGGGCGGCTGGAAGAGCGAATGACGGGCAGCGGGACCGCGTACCTGATCTCGGCACAGCAGCAGGAAGCCGAGGCGGATGGCGCCGAGTCCACTGTGGCTTCGGCGAGTCCGGCGGTCTCGGCGCTCACCGACCCCGTCGCGGACGCGGGAGCTTCGGCTCATGCTGTGTCCATAGCGGACAGTGCGGCTGCCGCGGGCAGTATGGCTGCCGCCGAGGTCGCGGTGGAGGCCGAAACCGCTGCTGTCGCGGATACCGAAGCCCGGCAGGTCGACGAGTCGGTCGAATCGGCGAACCGGGTGCCGCGGCCGATCCTCGCCGGCGCGGGCGTCGTCGGGCTCGTGTTGCTGGCGGCTCCGCTCCTGGTGATGGCGCTGGTGAACCATGCGGACCCCACCCCGGCGCCCGTCCTCGATCCGGCCGCTTTCCAGGACAAGGCGGGTCCGCACGGCGGTCTGGTGCCCGGCGCGCAGCCGGACACCGGCGCCGCCGGGGGACTGCCGAACCCGGTCGCGCTCGCGCCGCCGGGCGCCCCGGCCGGCCAGCAGGCAGCACCGGGCGGTCTGCCTGCCGGTCAGGCTCCACCAGCAGCTCCCGGCGGGCCCCCTGCCGCCCCCCAAGCGCCCGCCGGGAGCCCTCCGGCCGCACAGTCGGCGCAGCCGTTCGTCATGGTGGCGGGCCCCGGCTGTTCGGCCGGATCGTTCGGCAAGCCCGGGTACTACACCAAGGGCGAGGAAGGCTGGCTCAGCAGCGGCAGTGGCGGCTACGGGGGTGACGGCTGCAACGGCGGCTTCTACTCCGTGCCGATGTCGGGGGACAACCACGACGGCGACAACTCGGCCGTCTGGAACTTCACCACCGGCCCGGTTTCGCAGGGCAGCTGCCAGGTGCTGGTGTACGTCCCCACTGGCGACGCGACCCGCGTCGGCGGCAATCCGTCCTACTACACCGTGTCCAGTGGAGGCTCCTTCCAGATCAACCAGACCCAGCAGCAGGGCCGCTGGGTCGACGCCGGACGCTTCCCCGTGAGCGGCGGCAAGGTCTCGGTCCAGCTGCACTCCCGTGGCGTGGACTGGAAGAACAGTGGCGGCCTCGCCCACCACGCCGCCGCCCAGATGAAGGTCGCCTGCACCTGATCACGCGAGTTACGTCTCTGATCACGCGAGTTGCGTGCCCGGTCACGTGAGTAGCGTGCTTGGTCACGCGAGGCGCCGCGTCACGCCCGGCGGTCTAACGCGACTGGACGGAGATCTCGCGTGATTGAACGGCGGTCTCGCGTGATTGAACGGAGATCTAGCGTGATTGGAGGCGTAACTCGTCAGGTTCGGAGTGCGGTGAGGTGGTCCGCGATCCGGGGCGCTTCGTTCGTCGCCACGATCGCCGCGACGTAGTTGTCGGGGCGGATCAGGACGAGCGTGTCGCCGGTGATGCCGTAGGCGCGTGCGGCGTGTCCGTCCTTATCGGACAGTCCGGGAGCGCCGGCGTCGATCGCGACCGGGCGGACCAGGTTCCCGTGCGGGGTGGCGAGGCCGGGCAGCGCGGCCGCTGCTCGCTCGCCGAAGCCGAGCAGGGTGAAGTGCGGTCCGGCGAAGGTCTCGAACAGCCGGACCACCGCGCCGGTTTCGACGTCCGCACAAGGTGCGTCCGGCGCGCGGTCACCTGGCTGAAGTGGACTGTCGCTTGTGGACGGTCGAAGCGACAGCGGGCTCCAGCGGTACCCGACGCCGAGGGTGCTGGTCTCCTCGGTCACCACGACATCGAGGCCGCCGCCCGGCTTCCTGATCTCGGCCAGCGCCATGCGAAGCCGTTCCGAGGTGACCTCCAGTGTCCACGCCGCGATCGGCAGCCGCTCGGCCTCGTAGCTGTCCAGCAGCGCGTCCCCCGCCTCGCCCGCCGCGACGAGCGCGAGCTTCCAGCCCAGGTTGTACGCGTCCTGGATGCCGGTGTTCATGCCCATTCCGCCCGCGATCGGATGCACGTGGGCCGCGTCGCCCGCGAGCAGCACCCGCCCGGCGCGGTAGCGCTCGGCCATGCGCACGTTGACCCGGTAGGTCGAGAGCAGTTCGGCCTTGATCAGCCATTCCCCGGGCAGGCGGGCGTGCCGGGCGAACAACCGCCGGAAGCTTTCCAGCGACGGGCCGAGCGGTGCGCCGTCGGGGCCGCGTTCCGGCGCGGCCTGGAACCACCACGTCCGCTCGGTGCCGGGGACCGGGCACAGCAGCACTCCGCCGTCGGTGTCGAGCCACTGGTGCCAGAACCCGCGATCGATGCCCGTCACCTCCACGTCGCCGAGCACCATCCGCTGTTCCTCGGCGGTTTCGCCGACCAGCGGGATGCCGAGGAGCTTGCGGACCGTGCTGTGCCCGCCGTCGCAGCCGATCAGGTAAGCGGCCTCGAACCGGGTCCCGTCCGCGAGCGTGCCGCGCACACCGGTTTCGTCCTGGGTGAAGCTGGTCAGTTCGGCACCCAGTTCGACGTGGGCGCCGTACTCGGCGAGCTTTTCCCGAAGGATCTCCTCGACCCGGTACTGCGCGATGAGCCAGCCTCGTTCGTAGGGCCGGTCGGGCGTCGGGGTGGCGCCCGCCCACGGATCAGTTGCCGAGATCAGCTTGCCGTCCCGGTACTTCCGCATGACCGGCGCCGAACTTCCCGCCGCGAAGATCCGCTTCAGGACGCCGAGGTCCTCGAAGATCTCCAAGCTCCGCTGGTTCGGCCCCTTGGCTCGTGAGCTGCGCGGGAATTCCGGGGACTTCTCGAGGACGCGGACGGGCGTACCGCGCCGGGCCAGTTCGCACGCCAGTGTCAGGCCGGTCGGGCCCGCGCCTGCGATCACCACGGTGTTCATCTGTCTCCTCTCGGTCGGTGCCCAGTAAAACGTAACCGAGTATCAAGTGCAACCGAGTTAAATTAATGACCGAGTGTTAAGCTGGTGTACGTGAGTGAGCCGGTCGGCCTACGGGCCAGGAAGCGGGAGCGCACGCGCAGGGCGATCTCCGAGGCCGCGATCGCGATGTTCCTGGCGGACGGGTTCGACGCGGTGTCGGTGGCCGACGTCGCGGCGGCCGCCGAGGTGTCCAAGCCGACGCTGTTCCGCTACTTCCCGACCAAGGAGGACCTCGTCCTCGACCGCTTCGCCGATCACCGAGGCGAGGCCGCCCGCGTCGTCCGCGGCCGTGAACCCGACGAGAAGCCCCTCGCCGCGCTGAAACGCCACATCCGCAAGGCACTCGACAAGCGCGACCCGGTCACGGGGTTGTGCGACGACCCCGGAGTCCTCGCCTTCAACCGGCTCGTGTTCGGCACGCCCAGCCTGGCCGCGCGGCTGGCGCAGCTCCGCACGTACGACACCGACGAACTGGCCGAGGCCTTCCGGGAGGCGACCGGCGAGGAGAACACCTTCATCTGCAGGCTGGTCGCCGTCCAGGTCGTCGCCGTGACCCACGAACTCGCCCACCGCAACTGGGCGAAGCTCGCGGGCGGGCGTAGCGCCGACGACGTCCACCAGGAGGCCGTCGTGGCGCTGACCAGGGCGTTCGCCCTGCTCGGCAAGGGCGCCGAAAAATTCGGCTACTGATTTCCCCGTGCGTGTAGAGCGGGCGCGGCGTGCCCCGTCCTCTTCGTGAAAGCGTCAAGATGGGCGCACGAAACGATGAGGAGCCGGACATGCCGAAGTACATGCTGCTGCAGAACTACGAAGGCGGCGCGGGCTGCGACGTCCCGATGACCGAGTGGACGCCCGAGGACATCAAGGCCCACATCGAGTTCCAGCACGTGCTGAACCGGGAACTGGTCGCCAACGGCGAGTTCGTCGAGGCGCAGGGGCTGGCCGGGCCGGAGCTGGCCAAGAAGGTGACCTTCGACGGCGTGACCGCGCCGGTCGTGACCGACGGCCCGTTCCCCGAGGTCAAGGAACTGCTTGCCGGGTACCGCGTGGTGGACGTCGAATCGGAGGCCCGCGCGATCGAGATCGCGGCGAAGATCTCGGCGGCGCCGGGGCCCGCGGGGGCGCCGATCCAGCAGCCCATCGAACTCCGCCAGATCATGGACGCCCCGCCGATCCAGCCGTGAACACCGAACCCCGCGTCGAGGACCTGCTGCGCGAACTGGCGCCGCAGGTCCTCGGCGTGCTCGTGCGGCGGTACGGCGATTTCCCGGCCGCCGAGGACGCCGTGCAGGAGGCGCTGCTCGCCGCCGCGTTGCACTGGCCTTCCGACGGGACGCCGGACAATCCGCGCGGCTGGCTGATCCAGGCCGCGGTCCGCAAACTGACCGACCAGTACCGCAGTGAACAGGCCAGGCGGCGCCGGGAGGACGTCGCCGCGTTGCGGGAACTGCCCGCGGTGGACGTCCCCGATCGCGACGACACGCTCATCCTGCTGTTCCTGTGCTGTCATCCCGCGCTGACCCCGGCGTCGGCGGTGGCGCTGACGCTGCGGGCCGTCGGCGGCCTGACCACCGCCGAGATCGCGAACGCCTTCCTGGTGCCGGAGGCGACGATGGCCCAGCGCATCACCCGGGCCAAGCAGAAGATCAAGTCCTCCGGCGAGCCGTTCCGGATGCCGTCCGGCGCCGAGCGCGAGCGGCGGCTCCGGTCGGTCCTGCACGTGCTGTACCTGATCTTCAACGAGGGTTACGCCAGCAGCGTCGGCAGCGACCTGCAGCGCACCGAACTCGCGGTGGAGGCCATCCGGCTGACCCGGCTGGCGTACCGGATGCTGCCCGAGGACGGCGAGGTCGCGGGCCTGCTCGCGCTGATGCTGCTCACCGACGCCCGCCGCGCGGCCCGCGCGGGTGCCGGTGGTGAGCTGATCCCGCTGGCGGACCAGGATCGCGGGCTGTGGGACCGCGAGCAGATCCGGGAGGGCGTCGCGCTGAGCACCGCGGCCCTCGCGCGGGGCCTGCTGGGGGAGTACCGCCTGCAGGCCGCGATCGCCGCCGTGCACGACATCGCCCTGCGCGTCGAGGACACCGACTGGGCGCAGATCCTCGCGCTGTACGGGATGCTCGAACGGCTGACGGACAATCCGATGGTCTCGCTCAACCGCGCAGTCGCGGCGGCCATGGTGCACGGCCCGCGGGCTGGTCTGGACCTGCTCGACGCCGTCGCCGGCCGCCTCGCCGGGCATTACCGCCTCGACGCCGTCCGCGCGCATCTCCTCGAACTGGCAGGCGACCCCGCGTCCGCCGAAAAGCACTACCGCGCCGCGGCGGCCCGCACCACGAACCTGCCGGAACAGCAGTACCTGACCACCCAGGCCGCCCGCCTCCACACCCGCGCCTGACCGTCCATAAAGGACCATTAGGCGGCTCTTCGCGCGCGAGCCCCGGCTTCGCGTGGCCTCACTGCCTGATCTCCGGCATCGCCCGGTGCCGTGAACGCTCCGTTGCCGACGATGAGCGTCCCGAACGGAGCGTTCGCGGCACCCGAGACCGCCGCGCGAATCCTCAGCCGGCACGACAACCCCGCGAACACCACCCACCCCACCGGCCACGCACCCCAGACTCACCGAATGCCGTGAAGGCCTCCTTACCCGCGCGCCAATACCTGGAGGTGGCCGTGACCGCGGACCACGGGGGGGGTGCGCGCCGCGGCCCGGCGTGGGGGGGGGCC
>NZ_JBHYIQ010000024.1:36526-57904 GCF_042739895.1 Amycolatopsis sp. NPDC059021 | reverse complement strand
CACCGCCCCCCCACCCCCTCATCACCTCTGCCCTTGAGGGCCTCATTCACAGCGCAAATTGCGGTTAGGGCGGCATTCACGGCGTACCTCGTGGGGGTTCCGCGCCGGGACCGGACGTGGGACACGACCGGTGCCTCCCCGCCACGCGGCGTGTCCCACCTTCCCGGACCCCGTGTTCCACTGTCGCGCACTTCGTGTCACACGTTCGGCCGCCCGGACGCCGGGAAGTAGACCACTGTCAGACCAATTCGCGCCCGGAACCTACTGGTGACCCGGTCCGCTGAGGCATCATCGGCGGACGGATTGGTCCATCGGACCTCGCGGGCGGCCTTGGCCGCGCCGCGCCCATGGCGTGTGCTGGATCCGGTCGCCCGGCCTCGGATTCGGCGGTGAGGAGGGCAGGATGACGGCCCCCGGAAAGATCGGCGAAGTGCGGGCACGCCTGCTCGACCTCGTCGACCTCCTGCCCGAAGGTGCCCCGTTGCCCCCGGAGCGCGAACTCGCGGTCCGCTGGCAGGTGGCCCGTATGACGTTGCGCCGCGCGATGGACGACCTCGTGCTGCAGGACCTGCTGGTGCGCAGGCAGGGCAGCGGCACGTTCACGTCGCGGCCGAAGGTCAGCCGCAGGCTCGCGATGACCTCGTTCTCCGAGGAGATGCGGCGGCGGGGCATGCGGCCGGCGAGCCGCACGCTCGAACTGCGCCGCCGCCGGGGTGATCGCGCGCGGTGCAGGCTGCTGCGGATCCCGGCAGGCGACCTCGTGGTCGAGTTCGTCCGGCTCCGGCTGGCCGACGACGCGCCGATGGCGCTGGAGCGCACCTTCGTCCCGGATCGCTACGTGCCGGGTCTCGCGATCGACGACCTCAACAGCTCCTGGTACGAGCTGCTCGCGACCCGCTACGGCACCGACATCGTCACCGGTACCTGTCAGCTGGACCCCGTGCTGCCGGACCAGCGGACCGCCGAACAACTCCAGATCCCGGTCACCCAGCCCTGCCTGCGCATCCGCGGGATCAGCCTCGACGCGCGGGGCCGGGTGATGGAGAGCTGCGAGGCGACCTACCGCGGTGACCGGTACGCCATCACCGCCGATCTCCGCAGGCCCGGCCGGACGGCCGAACGCAGTGCGCTGAGCTGACCCGAATCCCGTATCCACCTGGAGGCATCATGGCCATGCGCGGAATCCGACGCCTGCGGCAGATCCGGACGGCGGGTGCCGGGATCCTCACCGCGATCCTCGCCACCGGCGTGCTCACCGCGTGCGGCGGTGACTCCGGCGGCGCGGTGACGCTGACGTTCTGGTCGCACACCCATCCGCCGATGATCAAGCTCAACCAGGCGCTCATCGCGGAGTACGAGCAGCAGCATCCCAACGTCAAGATCAAGTACCAGCAGATCCCGAACGACGAGTTCGACACGAAGATGCTGACCGCGATGAGCAACGGCACCGGCCCGGACGTGCTCAACATGGACGACAGCGCGCTGCGCGGCGAGTATCTTCCCAAGCGCCTGCTGGCCCCGATCGACCTCGGCGCGTTCGGCGTGCAGTCCGCGGACGCGCTCAAAGCGCGTTACGTACCGGGGACGCTGGACGGCGCGTCGGCCGACAAGGAGCTCTTCGGCCTGCCGAGCGAGTTCAACGCGACCGCGTTCGCCATCAACACCAAGCATTTCGCCGACGCCGGTCTCGATCCGAACGCGCCGCCGAAGACGTGGCAGGACGTGGCCGAGGCGTCGAAAAAACTCGCCGCGGCCCAGCACACCCAGGCGTTCAGCTTCCTGTACCTGCATTCCGGCTGGTACACCCAGCAACTGCAGACGCTGCTGAACGAGACCGGCGGCACGATCACCGACCAGAAGCACGAAAAGGCGACCGTCACGACGCCAGAAGCGCAAGCGGCGTTGAAGCTCTGGACCGATCTCGCCACCGGCGAAGGACGTACCGCCGACCCGAACAAGACTTCGCGCGAGGCGACTTCGCCGTTCAGCGACCTCGCCACCGGACGCCAGTCGATGGCGATCGTCTACCCGTGGGCGATGGAGCAGATCCGGCAGAGCAACCCCGACACCTTCAACCAGCTGAAGCTCGTCCCGCTGCCACAGGTGAACCCGGCGAATCCGGTGAACCGCTGGTACGGCTACTACTGGGCGGTCAGCAGGGCGAGCAAGCACCAGGACCAGGCCTGGCAGTTCATCGCCTACCTCGCGAGCCAGTCACAGCGCTGGCTGTCGGACGTGAAGTTCATCCAGCCGGTGAAGGACTGGGACACCAGCCCCGCCGGCAAACAGGTTCCCGGCCTCGAAGTCTGGTCGGCGGCTTATCAGAAGGGGAAGTTCGACGAGGTCGCCCCGCACTACGCCGAGATCAAGGACGCCGTGATGGGGATGGTCAACGACACCGTCTTCGACCGCGTCGCGATCCCGGAGGCCACGCGGAAGGCCGCCGAGCGGATCAACCGCAGCCTGGGGAGCTGAGCGGATGGCGGTGCTCTCGATCCGGCCCAAGGCACCGGAAACCCCGGTGCCCCGGCGGAACAAGCCGGTGCGGCGGCGCGACGTCGTCGGCATCCTGCTGGCCGTGCCCGCGATGGCGTTGTTCCTCGCCTTCGCGATCTACCCGATGCTGCGGGTGTTCTACCTGTCCCTGTTCGACTACAGCCTGACCGCGCCGCCCGAGTTCGTCGGATTCGACAACTTCGCTTATCTGGCAACGGATCCGCAGTTCGGCGCCGCGTTGTGGCAGACCGTGGTGTACGCGGTGGGCACCTATGTCCCGGCGATCGTCCTCGCGCTCGTGCTGGCCCACGCCCTCAACACCCGGGCACGCGGCAGTGGCCTGTTGCGGTTGCTGTACTTCCTGCCGGTGGCGATCAGCTGGGTCGCGGTGTCGGTGATCTGGCGCGTCGTGCTGAACCCGGACGGCCTGCTCAACCAGGCGCTCGGGTTGCACCTCAACTGGCTCACCAGTTCCGGCAGCGCGATGTGGGGGCTGGTGCTCATGGGGGTGTGGAAGGAAACCGGGTTCTTCCTGATCCTCTTCCTCGCCGGGCTCCAGTCCATTCCCGGCGAACTCTACGAAGCGTCCCGTTTGGACGGTGCGGGTGCCTTCGCGCGCTTCCGTTACATCACCTGGCCGATGCTGCTCCCGGTCACCGCGGTGTGCTCGGTGATGGCGGTGATCCGCGGGTTCCAGGCGTTCAGCCCGCAGCTGGTGCTCACCAACGGCGGCTTCGGTACCCAGGTGGTGAACCTGTTCGTGTACAAGACCGCGTTCGAGAACGCCAGGATGGGCCGCGCGTCCGCGGTCGCGGTGCTCATGTTCCTGTTGCTGTTCGGGCTGACCCTGCTGCAGCTCAAGGTGTTCGCGAGGAGGGACCGATGACCGGGCGGCGGACTCCGGCCGCGCGGGCGGGGCGCGCGACGACGCTGATCGTGGCCGGGCTCGGCGGCCTGGTATTCGTCGCCGTGCTGGTCTACGCGGTGCTGACCGCGCTCAAGCCGTCGTCGGAGGTGCTGTCGGTCCCGCTGCGCTGGCTGCCGACGAAATTCGCCTGGGAGAACGTCACCCTCCCGTTCACCGAGACGCCGTTCGCGCGGTACTTCCTCAACAGCACGGTCGTCGGGATCAGTGTCACGCTGCTGAACGTGCTGACCTGCACCGCGGCGGGGTTCAGCTTCGCGAAGTTCCGTTACCGGGGCCGCGACGCCGCGTTCATGATCGTGCTGGCGACGCTGATGATCCCGGTCGAGATCATCTACGTCCCGTTGTACAGCCTGGTCTACTCGCTCGGCTGGGTGGACAGCTTCGCCGGGCTGATCGTCCCCGCCGGCACCAGCGCGTTCGGGATTTTCCTGATGCGCCAGGCGATCGGCAACGTCCCGGACGAACTGCTGGAGGCGGCGCGGCTGGACGGCGCCGGCGATCTGCGCACGCTGGTGTCGATCGTGGCGCCGGTGGTGAAGGGCCCGATGGCGGCGCTGGCGTTGTTCATCTTCATGCTCAACTGGGATTCACACCTGTGGCCGCTGCTGGTCGCCTCCGACGACGACCACCGGACGCTCCCGGTGGGCCTGGCGGCCATGCAGGCGAACAACCTGGGCAGCGCGGCGGTGCCGATGATGCTCGTCGCCGCGCTGCTCGCCGCGTTGCCGACCGTGCTGTTGTTCGTGACGCTGCAACGCCGGTTCGTCGAGGGCGTCACGATGTCGGCAGGTATCCGATGAGTACCCGGACATGGGTCGCGGTCGACAGCGGGCAGACCGGGATGCGGCTGCTGTCCGGTCCCGAGCCCCGGATCGGCCGTGGCCCCGGTTTCGACTACCGGCAGGGCGATCCGGTCGCCACGATCACCGCGGCGGTGCGGGTCGCGGCGCTCGACGCGGGGCTGTCCGGCCCGGTCGGCGTCGCGTGCCTCGGCCTGACCGGCTGCCCGGCCGAGCCCGCGGATCTCGACCGGCTCGGCGTCGCGATCGCCGCCGTGCTGGGGGCCGCCGAGGTACGGCTGTGCGAGGACATGGTGACCGCGCACGCCGGGGCGCTGCGGCGCGGGCACGGCGTCGTGCTGGCGGCCGGGACCGGGGTGGTGTGCCTGGCGGTCGGCAAGGACGGGGAGTACCGGAAGGTCGACGGCAGCGGGTACCTGCTCGGTGACTCCGGGAGCGGGTTCGCGATCGGGCGGGCCGGGCTCGCCGCGGTGCTCGCCGCCGCGGACGGCCGGGGCGAGGCGACCACGCTCACCACCGCGGCCGAACGCCGCTACGGCCTCGGACCCGGGCTGGCGCAACGGATCCACCAGGCCCCGGCCCCGGTCGCCACCGTCGCGTCGTTCGCGCCCGACGTCTTCGCCGCGGCCGCCCGCCGGGACGCGGTCGCCGGGGCGATCGTGACGGGCGCCGCCGGGGATCTCGCGCACACCGCCGCCGCGGCGGTGCGGGTGCTCGACCACGGCGACGCCGTCCCGGTGGCCTGCACCGGCCGGGTGTTCGAGGCGGGCAAGCTGCTGCTGGCCCCGCTCCGCGAGCGGTTGGCCGACCTCGCCCCGGCGGCGCGGCTCGTCCCGCCGGCGGGCGACCCGCTCGACGGGGCCGTCCGCCTCGCCACGGCCGAGCCGGGGCCGTATGCCCGTCTCCTGCACGTACACCGTGGTACGGCGGCTTTTCCACCGACCGAGGAGGCCCTCGTGAAGAACGCTGTGGAGATCACCTTGGACACGCTGCCCTTTCCGTCCGGTGCGCTGCTGGTGTCCTGCCAGGCCCAGCCGGGCAATCCGCTGCACGGCCCGGCCTCGATGGCGCGGATGGCCGCCGCCGCTGCCGCGGGCGGCGCACGCGCCATTCGCGCGAACGGGCCCGCCGACGTCGCCGCCATCCGGTCCGAAGTGGACATACCGGTGCTCGGCATCAACAAGGTCGCCTCGCCGGACGGGGTGTTCATCACGCCCTCGTTCGAATCCGCGGCCGAGGTCGTGCGGGCGGGGGCGGCGATGGTGGCCGTCGACGGCACCAGCCGCCCGCGACCCGGCGGCGGCACACTCGGCGAGCAGATCCGGCGGATCCACGACGAACTGCGGGTGCCGGTGATGGCCGACGTCGACACCGTCGCCGCGGGCGTCATGGCGCGGGAAGCGGGCGCCGACGTCGTCGCCACGACGCTGGCCGGATACACCGGCGGCCCGGTGCCGGAGGGGCCGGACGTCGATCTCGTGGCGGCGCTGGTGGCCCGGCTCGACTGCCCGATCGTGGCCGAGGGGCGCTACCGCAGCGCCGAGGACGTGCGTGCGGCCGTCGATGCCGGGGCGTACGCCGTCGTCGTCGGCACGGCCATCACGAACCCGATGGCCATCACCACCCGGCTCGCGAAGGCGCTCTCATGAGCGTGCGGATCGGTCACGGCCGGGCCGTCCTCGACGTGCCCGTCGGCACCCCGCTCGGCGGTTACGCCGCGCGGGCCGGGACGAGCACCGGCACGCTCGACGCGCTGGAAGTGCACGCGGTGACGATCAGCGCGGGCCCGCGCCGCTTCGCCTGGGTCGTCGCCGATCTGCCCGCGGTGAACACCGATCTGGCGGGTCCGTTGCTGAGCAGGCTGGCCGGATCGCTGCGGACGTGTCCCGAGCTGGTGTGGCTTTCGGCGACGCACACGCATTCCGGCCCGGAGGTCGGCTGTCACCCCGGGGGCGGCCGGACCCCGCCCGAGTGGACCAGTCCACTGCTCCGGACCGGTGAGCGCGCGGCCGCACGGGCGATGATCGCCGAGGTGCCCGGTCAGCTCACCGTCCACAAGGGACTCATCGGTGACGTCGGCGGGCAGCGCAGCGGGCCGTCTCCCCGCGCGGACGTGCCGGTGACCGTGCTGGCCGCGCGCAACCGGGAGCTGGTGCTCGGTGTCCTCGTCGTGCTGCCGGTGCATCCGACCGTGCTGGGCGCGGACAACCTGCTGGTCAGCGCCGATCTCGCCGGGGCGGTGCGGCGCGCGGTGGCCGCGCGGCTCGGCGGCTGGGCGGTGGTGGCCACCGGTGCCGCGGGGGACGTCAGCACCCGGCCGCATCGCCGGGAGCAGCGCCCCGGCGAGCTGGACCGGCTCGGCGCGCTGGCCGCCGAGCAGATCCTCGCGCTGGTCAGGAAGCCGGGGACGCCGGTCGACCTCGGCCGCCGTCCGCTCGCCGGCGCGCGGACGTGGTCGTTGGCCCTGCCGGGCCGTGCGGGCGAACCGGTGCCGGAGACACGCGCCATCCGGGAACGGCTCGACGCGGCCCGCCGGACGGGAGACCCGGTCGCGGTGCGCGAAGCCGAGACGGCGTTGCAGGGAGCCGAGCTGGCCGCGTCCGCGAGGATCGGGGACCCGCGGTTGGTGGTGAGCGCGGTCCAGCTCGGCGAGCTGGGCATGATCGGCTTCGGCGGGGAGCCCTACCTCGCCGTCGAAACCGCCCTGGAGTCCGAAGTGGACGGACCGATCACGCTGGTGGGCTACACGAGCGGGTACCTCGGCTACCTGCCCGGCGCCGCGGCCTACGACACCGACGTCTACGAGGTCAACATCTCGCCCGTGGCCGCGGGTGGCGCCGAACTCGCCGTGTCCGAAGCGGTCCGGCTGCTGCGCGCCTGCTCCGTTTGACCCACTACGTTTGTCGGTGACCGGGATCTCATTATTTTGTTCGAGCGACAGATAACGCTGCCGAATCCGCCGGGTAGCCCCGATTCAGTTCGGGGAAAGAGGCTTGACGACGGGTCCGGCCGACCCCTAGACGGCCGGACCCGTCGTTCTTGCTTCCTGGCAGGCGGAGTGCCATCTCGGCAGGCGGATGGCGGGCACCGGGGATGCCACCTCCGCACCAGGTCTCACGTTGGTGAAGCCCCGAGTTAGTTAGTACACTGACATGAGACCGTTAGTCAACCCGCGTGGGTTTAAGGCCGGGTTACGAGGCGAGAGAGTGAAGGGAACTGTCCACCGACGGCAAAGCGCCACCCCCGTCCGGGGCCACTGTCGGTGGAGGAACTGTCTACTACGATTCCGGGTCAGCACCCGATCGACGCTGACTCGCTAGGAAGGGGCTTGGGTGGCCATGAGCGACGGGGATGCGGAGAAGCCGCAGGCTTCCGGGCCGGGATCGACGCTGGCCGATCGGTTGAACTACCTGTTCGACACCGTGCAGGACGGGCGTCTGATGCGGCCCTACACCAATGGCGAGGTCGCCAGGGCGGTGGTCGCCGCCGGGGGCAGCCTCAGCGAGAATTACCTGTGGATGCTGCGGAACGGCCAGAAAGACAATCCAACTTTCAAGCATCTGAAGGCGATCGCGGACTTCTTCGGTGTTCCCGCCGGGTATTTCTTCGACGACGCGGTCGAAGGGCGGCTTCGTGACCAACTGGCCGCGTTGAAAGCGGCCACCGGTTCCGGCGATATCCGGTTGATGGCCAGCCGGGCGGGCGAACTCTCCCCGGAGAACCGCCGGAAAATCGTCGACATGGTGGATATGGTGTACCGCCTCGAAAGAGGCCATGATGGTCGGGATACCTGAGATCACCGGCCCGCTGGGCCCGGTGCACGCGGCGAACCGGGACGGCCACCATGAAGGAACGGGTGTTGCGGCGACAGTGCCGCCGCCTGCTCAGAGAACTGGACATCCAGGCCCCGCTTGACGTACGCGGGCTGTGCGACCGGCTGGCCGAACACCGGGGCAGGCCGATCAAGCTCGTCGACTACCCGCTGCCGGTGCCGGGCGAGTTCGGCGTCTGGTTCGCCAGCGACACCACCGACTACATCCTCTATCAGCGGGAAACCACGAAGACGCACCAGGATCACATCATCCTGCACGAGGTGGGCCACATCGTCGCCGGGCACAGCAGTGACGAAACCGACGACGCGCTGCTGCAACGGCTCTACCCCGACATCGCTCCCGATGTCGTCCGCCGCGCGTTGCTGCGCCGGACGCACTACGACGCCGATCAGGAACGGGAAGCGGAAACGGTGGCGACGATCATCCTGGAATGGGCGTCGGTCATCAACTACGTCGCCCCGCAGGTGCCCGGTGGCCGGGCACTGCAGACCGCGCTCAACGGCCGCAGGGGCTGGCTGTGAGCCTGCAGATCACCCTGCTGGTCGCGCTCACGATCGGCGCGCTCTGGAAGACCGTCGACCTCGTCCGCTCCGCCCGTGACCGGCTGCTCCGCCTGCTGGTGGCGTGTCTGTGGCTGCTCGCGCTCGGCCACGCGCTGAGTCTCACGGTCGTGACGAAGGCCCTCGACAACGCGACGACGCCGGGTGTGGCCAAGGTCGCCTACAACGCGCTGGTCATGGGCGGGCTGTTCGCGCTGGTGTCCTTTTTCGTCTACGCGACGCGCGGGGACGGGCCCGCCAGCCGCCGCCGGTTCCGGATCGACGGGCTCCTGCTCGCCGCGACCCTGCTCACGATGCTGGTGCTGATGATCGTGACACCCGCGGCGCTGCGCGGGCACACGCTGTCCACACCGCACATCACCGAAGCGCCGATCGCGTGGTTCTACATCGTCGGGAACATCTACTTCGTCTACGCGTACCTCGTCAGCGGGCTGTGGGCGCTGCGGTACTCGGTCCCGGCGTCGCGGTACCTCACGATCGCGCTGTGGATCATCACCCTCGGCCTCGCCGGGCTCATGCTCACCTCGGTCAACCGCGCGATCTGGGTGATCATCCGCTACAACGGCGGCCCGCCGCTCAAGGGCCTCAACGCGATCAACTGGCCGATCTCCAACGCGTCGTTCGTGCTCGTCACGCTCGGGATGTGCCTGCCGGCGGTGGTTCAGCTGATCGGGGCGATCCGCTCGTGGCTGCTGCACCGCAGGCTCTACCGCGAACTGGACCCGCTCTGGTCGGCGCTGAACCGGGCCTTCCCGGAGCTGATGCTGGAGCGTCCCGAGAACGGCCGGTTCCGGTTCGGCCGCACCCACCGCGGGTTCTACCGCAGGCTCATCGAATGCCGGGACGGGCTCGTGCGGCTCAGCCCGTACATCGCGATCGCCGCGAAGGGCGAGGACGTCAGCCGCTGCACCCCCGGGGAACTCGCCGGATACATCAGGTCCGCCCTCGCACTGAAGCCGGGCGAGGAGGATCCTCGTAACGCGCTGAACGCGGTGTCGGTGGCGATCCCGGACGGGAGCGACATGAATTCCGATGTGCTCGGTCTCGTCGCGGTGTCGAACGCTCTGGCGGGAAGTCGCGCGTGAGTGCTTTGCTGCTCAGCGGATCGCGGGTGCTCGTCGGACCGGCGGGCGAGTTCGTCGACGACGGCGCCGTCCTGGTGGAGGACGGCGTTATCCGTGCCGTGGGGCCGCGCCAGGACGTCGAGCGGGTGGCCGGGCCGGGTACGCCGCGGCGGGTTTTTCCCGGGGGGACGATCCTGCCCGGACTGATCGACTCGCACGTCCATCTCGCGTTCGACTCCAGCGCCGATCCGCTCACCGCGGTCGCCGACGCCGACCCGGCGAAGCTGCTGCTGGGGATGGCGGGACGGGCCCAGCAGCTGGTGTCCGCCGGGGTGACCACCGCCCGCGACCTCGGTGACCGGGACGCCCTGTCGGTCGTGCTGCGGGACGCGATCGCGGCCGGAACCCTTGCCGGGCCCCGGATCCTCGCCGCAACGTCGCCGCTGACCTGTCCCGGCGGGCACTGCGGGTTCCTCGGCGGCGAAGTCGGCACGGACGCCGAGATCCGCGAGCGGATCAAGCGCGTCGCCGTGGAAGGCGCGGACCTCGTCAAGGTGATGGCGTCGGGCGGCGCGCTGACGCCCGGCGGGCCGCGGATGTGGGAACCCCAGTTCACCGCCGCGCAGCTGCGGCTCATCGTCGCGCAGGCGGCCGGATACGGCCTCGGCGTCGCCGCGCACGCCCACGGCACGGACACGATCGCGCACTGCGTCGAGGCCGGGGTGCGGACGCTGGAACACTGCTCGTGGCGCGTCGAAGCGGGACTGCGCTACGACCACGACCTAGCGCGGGAGATCGCCGCGCGGCGGATCGGGGTGTGCCGGTGCGTTTCCGGTGACTGGCGGCTGTTCCTCACCCAGCTCGGGCCGAACGCGGACGCGCTGGTCGATTCCATCCGGCGCATGCGGGAAGCCGGGGTGCTGTTCATCGCGGGCACCGACGCGGGGGTCCCCGGCGCGCGGTTCGACGATTACGTCGGCATGCTGGAATTCTTCGCCGAACTCGGCTTCGGGAACGCCGAAATCGTCGACATGGCCACGGTGAACGCCGCCGAAGCCCTCGATCTCCGTGACACCGGGCGGCTGGCGGCGGGCCTGCGGGCCGACGTCCTCGTCGTACGCGGCGACCCGCTGACCGACCTGAGCGCGCTCCGCGACGTCGAATTCGTCCTCACAGGGGGACGCGCCCACGTCCCCGCCTGACCCCGGGTCTGGTGCTGCTTGGTCCACAGTGGACGGATATGAGTGTTCGGGATCCTCTGGGTATACCCCCACCCTCCCGGGGGCACCCCTGCAACCAGCCTATCGCGCAGGGGGTGCGTGGGGAGGGTGCCCGGCGAATCTGTGGATAACCGGGGTGGCTGTGGACAGCTTCGCGTGGGGGCACTTCAGCGGGTCGTGAAGGGGCATGTCGAGGACGCTCGGCCCGGAGCCACCGACTCGCCGCTGTCCTTTGTCGCGAACGCTCCGTTGGGGACGATCAACGTCCCCAACGGAGCGTTCGCGACGCGCGCCATCGCCGTGTGAAGCCTCAGCCGTCCTGATGAATGGTGCCGCGAACGGCACATTGGGGACATTCAACGTCGCCAATGTCCCATTCGCGACACCGCTCCGGCGGACAGAGCTGGATCAGTGGCGCAGGTGGGCGGCGAGGAGGTCGCGGGCGTCGGAGTCCCAGTTGTGCTGGATGAGGCGGGTGTGCTGGGTCAGGCACCGGACCGCGGGGTTCCGGGACCGGCGCAGCCGCTCGGCGACCGCGGGCAGCGCGTCGAGACGTGTCTGGATGGCACGCAGGTCGCCGAGGCCGAGCAGGCCCCGCTCGAGCCGGTCCCGCATCGCGCGCGGGTCGGCCTGGACGGCGAGGGAGAAGAGCGACTTGTCGCGTCCGTAGCAGAAGTCGTGCAGGAACAGCAGATCGGCGACGTCCTGATCGGTCGCGTCGTCCCCGAACGCCGCTTGGCCCAGCCGCTCGCGGAAGTCCGCGTCGGACAGCTCGGGATTGCGGGCGTACTCGCGCAGCGCGACGCGGTTGACGGCGACCACGGGGTCCCGGTAGGGATTCTCGTCCAGGCCGATGAAGTCGAACCCGAACGGACGCAGTTGCTGCCCGACGAGGTTGGTTTCGCCGAATTCGGCGTGCTCGGCGACGAAGGTGAAGAACTCCTGCGAGGGGAAGTACGAGGCGAAACCGTGATCGCGCACCCAGCGGACGCTCGCCCGCACGTTGCCCGGCGGCTGGCTGATGACGTCCAGATCGAAGTAGTAGGCGCGTGACACCTTCTTCGCGAATTCGAGGTTGACCGTCCACGGGCTGAAGATCACCGTCCACCGCGGATCGTAGGGAAGTTCGGCTCCGTTGGGCCCGCCGACGAAGTAGTTGGGGTGCACGAGGATGTCCGCGTCCGGATCGTGTGCCCAGACCTCGTCGGACAGCCGGCGGACGAACTCGAACTCGATCTCGTAGTAGTGCCTCGGCCCGCCGCAGTCGCCGCCGGTGCAGATGTCGATGTCCGAGGATTCGATGAGCAGGCCGTCGGCGTTCGGGTAGAAGTCGAAGTACATCTCGCGCGCGTATTCGAGCATGAAGCGCTTCGCGTCCGCCTTCGTCGGGTCGAGGTTGTAGCCCCACGAATGGATGCCCTGCATCCGGGCGAGGCGGCCGTTGGACTGCTGGGCCTTGAGATCCGGTCGTTCCAGTGCGTACTGGTTGGTGCCGTCGTAGGTGTAGGGGGTGAAGCCGAGCAGGATGCGGATGTCCTTGGTGTGCGCGTAATCGATCAGCTCGCCGACGAAGTTCTCCCGCACGTTGCGATGGGACCGGTTGTACCGCCACGTGATCGGGTACTTCCGGGACCGGAAGGCACCGCCCATCCACAGCACGACGCGTTCGACGCCGTCCTCGGCGAAGCTGTCCATGATGGACTTCCAGGTGTCCAGTCCCGCCGTCGGGATGCGGCAGAACGTCAGGTAGCAGCCCCGGCCGACGGGCAGCGGCGACGGGGTCATCGGGATTTCCGGGCCGGGTGGCGGCACCGCGAGCGCCTGTCCGGCAGGCACGGCTGAATCGATCAGCGTGCCCGCGAGCGCGGCGCCGCCGATCCGTAACACGTCACGTCTGCTGACCATCGTGGTCCCCTGCCGTCCGGCGGCCCGGACTCCACGGTGTCCGGGGTATCCCCTCGACGTTAAGTTGCCGGTGCCGGAAGGAAAAGCGGCACTGCCCCAATGGCGTAGACCAGTGATCACCGATTGCGGCAGACGGCGGAACCGGCGGGCGCGACACGAGTACGCGCCTGATCCGGTCGCCATCGGTCCTTTGTGGATTCGTGATCACCGGGTGTGGCGGCTTTCCGCGATTCGAGTGTCCATTGTGGTCGGTTCGGTCATCGACGGGCGGCCGGACGTTCCGGGCAAGGCCGCGACCGGCGCCGGGCCGTGATCGGCGGCCCGCGGGCGCCCGGTGGTGGCGCCGCGGGCGGTGGCGGGCCCGGCCGAACCGATTCCGGCATTTTCTGGTGAACCGTCCGGTAACTTCCAACAGTACAGCCGTTATTCTCGAACCCGCTATTGGCCGCTCTCCGTGACTACTAAGATGCGCTCAATGCGCACCGGGGACGTGATCGCCAGTCGGTACCGGCTCGAAGACGAGCTGGGTTCGGGTTCCAATGGTGTCGTATGGAGCGCTTTCGACCGGAAGCTGAAACGGCTGGTAGCGCTCAAACGGCCGCACTCCCTGCGCGGGGAAACGGAGCGTGACCGGTTCCGGCGGGAGGCCGAGAACGCGGCACAGGTGTATCACCCGAATGTCGTCTCCGTCTTCGACACGGTCGACGACGACGAATGCTGGCTCGTGATGGAGTACCTGCCTTCGCGCAGTCTCGACAAGCTCATCGAGGACGGCCCGCTGGCGCCGGAGCGGGTCGCGAGGATCGGGGCGCAGGTCGCGGCGGCGCTGGAGGCGCTGCACTTCCGGGGCGTCGTACACCGCGACGTCAAGCCGGGCAATATCCTCGTCACCGAGAACGACCTCGCCAAGCTGGCCGACTTCGGCATCGCCGTCTGGCGTGACGTGACGCTGACCGACGACGGCCGCATCACCGGCACCGCGGCTTACGTGGCCCCGGAGGTGGCGAACGGCAAACCGGCGACGACGGCGTCCGACGTGTTCTCCCTCGGCGCCGCGTTGTTCGCCGCGGTGGAGGGCACTCCGCCGTTCGGCACCGGGCACCCCGAGGCGGTGCTGGCACGCGCCAGGAAGGGCACGATCCCGCCGATGCGGCAGGCGGGCCCGCTGGCCCCGGTGCTCGCCGACATGCTCCGTACCCGGCCGGGGGAGCGGCCGGGCACGGCCGAGGTGGCCGAACGGCTCCGGGAATGCGCCGGCGGCTGGGAACCGCCCATCACTCCGCCGCCGTCCCCGCCGGGACGGCAGGGCCGTGGCCGGCGCCGGCGGGTGTACTGGCTGGGCGGCACCGCCGCCGTCCTCGTGATCGCGGCGGTCGCCGTCCTCCTCGTCTCGCTGATGACGGCACCGTCCGACGAGGATGTCATCGGCGACCCGCGCACCGTCGATCCGTGCGCGCTGGCGGATCAGGACACCATGCGCCAGTTCGGCAGAGTCAAGTTGCAGAACGACTACGGCGGTTTCGAGCGGTGTGACATCTTCGTCGAGGTGGGCGCTCCCACGCAGGTGGACCTGAAGTTCGAGTTCACGGCGCCGGACCCCGGGGTGCCTCGCGCTATCGCGCCGGGCGAGTTCGCGGTGCACAAGAACCCGCGCAGCGGTGACGAGTGCGATCGCTGGATCTCGGTGACGCAGCAGGTCGACGCGCGGGTCACCGCGAAGCAGACGAACCCCACCGCCGACCTGTGCGGGATGGCCGATGTCGCCACGAAGAGCGTGGTCGCGAAGCTCCGCCAGGGGCGCCTGCCTCGCCGCGAGCCGTTCAATCCCGCGTCGCTGGCCAACTTCGATGCCTGCGGCCTGTTCAACGGCGGCGCGCTCGCCGGTATCCCCGGTATCGACGCGATCCACCCCGAGGTCGGCTTCGGCAACTGGAAGTGCGCTTGGAAGAGCACGACCGACTACACGGAGCTGCATGTCCTCTTCGATCAGAACACGGATTTGACCGCGGATTCGGGCGGGCCGACTCAGCTGTTCGGTCACGAGGCGTATGTGGAGAGCGAGGACGAAGGCGGCAAGGGGACGTGCAGGGTGCGGGTCGTCCATCGTCCGTACGCCGACCAGCGTGGCCGCAAGGCGGTCGAGCTCGTGCTGGTGGAGGTGGAAGGCAGGAAGCCGGGCAAGGACTTCTGCCAGACGGCGACCGACATCGGACGGGCCGCCGCGACGGCCCTGCCGAGCTGAACGTCGCGCGGGAGGGGTCCCGGCACTCCGGCCCTACGCTGATCGCGGGACCGGCTCGTCCGGCTGCCGTGAACCGTGAGGAGGAACCGCCGTGAGACTTCGTTCGAGTGACGGCGAAGGCCGCAGACTGCCCAGCGACCACGGCAGCCTGGCGTTCGGTGTCGCGCCCCGCAACCCCGGTGCCGCCAGGACGCCTGCCCCCGGCGCGATCTCCGCGCTCGCGATCGGCGGCGGGTACACCGTCGGCCCGCGCGAGAACCGCACTGTCCTTTTCGGACGGAACAAGGACGAGGTGCACGTCTGCGTCGGCGAGGACGACCGGCGGGTCAGCAGGCAGCAGGGCGTGCTCACGCACCGCCGCGGCCAATGGTGGGTGGGCAACACCGGACGGCTGCCGATCCGGCTGCCGCAGTCGCGGTGGTTGTTCCCCGAGGAGGAGGAAGTCCCGCTCACCTCCGGGTACACCCCGATGTTCCTGCGGGGTTCGGCGGACCGCGAGCACCTGCTGGAGGTGTACGTGGTCGGGTCGAACGGCGAGCAGCCGACGGCCGTGCACACCGAGCCCACCGACACCCCGAGGACCTGGCGCCTGGAACCGCACGAGCGCCTCGTCCTCGTCGCGCTCGGACAGCGCTACCTCCGGCACGAGGCGCGGCCGCAGCCACTGTCCCGTGTCCAGGTGGCCGATCTGCTCGCCGAGCTGCAGCCGGACGCGGAGTGGGGCTACCGCAAGGTGGAGCGGGTCGTCGCGAACGTCCGGTACCGGCTCGCCCACGCCCGGCAGCCGGTGGCGGGACTGACGAAGGAAGAGGTGCCCGAGCCGGTCGGCAACTGGCTCAACCACAACCTGCTGACCGAACTGGTGATGAACACGACGACGCTGGTGCCACCGGATCTCGCGCTGCTCGACGAGCCGCCCGCACCGGAATCGGCGGACTGACCCGGGTTTCCTTACCCGGCCCCGAGATACCGGGCGACGTCGTCCGCCAGCTCCAGGCCTTCGAGGTACCCGGCCAGCGCCGCGCTCGCGCGTCCCGAGGGATCGAACGGGTCGGCGGGGAAGAGCCGATTCGCGTGTTCTCCCGGCTCGATCACGAACGCCCGTTCCAGCGTTTCGGCCTCCTCGGGGTCGAGGCCGGGCACCGGCTCGCGCATGGGCTTGACGACCACGATCCGGCGGTGGTCGCGCGCGAGGACGGCGTTGGTCGTGGTGAACATCCCGCCGTCGATGTGGTCGGCGCCGTCGATGCGGACCACCGGCCAGATCCCCGGCACCGCGCAGCTCGCCTCGACCGCCGTGGCCAGTGGCACGCCGGACTCGCGGGTCAGCACGACCCGGCCGGACCGGTTCAGCGCCACCACGGCCAGACCGGCGTCGGGCCACTCCGGGCGGGGAAGCCGCGCCCGGATCACCGCCGCCCTGGCACCGGGATCGATCGTGCGGTGGGCGACCGAGAAGTCGATCAGGTCGGTGAGCATTCCGGCCGCCGGCTTCCCGCTCTCGAGCACCTTCGTGACGGACTCGAAGAAGACGTCGAGCGGCATTCGCGGGGTGAGTTCGTCATTGAGCAGGTCGGGTCGCGTGGTCGTCGCGTATCTGCGCAGCGCGCCCTCCTGCAGGACCTGCGCGGCCACCGCCGAACCCGCGGACGTGCCGACGACCTGATCCGCCCGCGACGCCAGGTCGAGGCCCTTCGCTTCGAGCGCGGCCAGTACGCCGGTCAGCCAGCCGATGCCGGACAGCCCGCCGCCACCGAGGACCAGGGCGAGGTTCGCGGAAGAATCGTTCGTCACCGCACCAGCCTCCACCCTTGACACCGGTGTGAACGCAAGGGCCCGGTCACCTTTCCCGCGCGGCGGACGTCGTCGGAGTGAGTGATCCATCAGCGTCGCCCGAGGAGCCGAGGTCCGTGAACACCCAGATCTACCTTGCCGTCACCGTCGTCACCATCGCGATCAACGCGGCGATCGCCATCGCCGACTTCGCCAGGGCGAAATTCGTGCTGGCCAACTCGGCGGCGGTGGACGTCCCGCCGTCGTGGCTGCCGTTGCTCGCCACGCTCAAGAGCGCGGGCGCGGCCGGTCTTCTGCTGGGGCTCCTGGGTTTCCGGATCCTCGGGATCGCCGCCGCGATCGGGCTGACGCTGTTCTACGTCGGCGCCGTCGTCGCGCACATCCGTGCCCGGGTGCTCGGCAACATCGCTTTTCCCGGCGCCTTCCTGGCCTTCGCGGCGGCGAGCGCGGTCCTGGCCTTCCTGCACTGAGCCTGGACGCCTACGGCTCTCCGGTGCAGTCTCTTCGTGAGCGAACCACTCTCGAGGAGGGGACGGGATGACCGGGAAAGTGGTCTGGCACATGACGATGTCCCTGGACGGCTTCATCGCGGACCGGGACGACGGGCTGGACTGGGCCTTCGGTCACTCCGCGCCGACGGCGGAGGCCGCCGAGGTGATCCGGACGACCGGCGCGTTCATGGCAGGCGGCCGCAATCTCGACGCTTTCGGCGACGAGCGCACGAAGCCCTACGGCGGTGCGTGGACCGGCCCGATCTTCGTGCTCACCCACCGGGATCCCGGGACCACGCCGGACCCGTCCATCACGTTGCTCTCCGGCGACATCACGGACGCCGTCGATGTCGCGTTGAAGGCCGCCGACGGGAAGAACCTCGTCGTGACCGGCGGCAGCGTCCCCCGGCAATGCGTCGCGAGGGGACTCGTCGACGAGATCGTCGTGCACCTCGTCCCCGTCCTGCTGGGCGACGGCGTCCGCTTCTTCGACAGCCCCGGCGGCCCACCAGCGAAACTGGAACTGATCCGAAGCGAGGCCGAGCAAGTAATCGACCTCCGCTACCGCGTAGTGAAGTAACCGCGGCGGGACCACGCTGGTTCGGGAACCGTCCGCACCGTGGGGGTCTGGGGGCTCGGCCCCCAGGACAATGACCACCCGATCCCGCGAAGCCGCGCAGCGGCGAGCAGGGATCGGCCAATCGGGTGGGGCCGGAGAGACTCGAACTCTCACTGGCACGGACCTAAACCGTGTGCCTCTGCCAATTGGGCTACGGCCCCCAGTACTGCTCGGTGAAGCGTAGCGCGCGGGTTCGCCGGCTCCGCTCGGCGTGGCCAGTGCCGGGTGCGCGGGGGGTGTCCTCTAACGTGGGCGCTTGAAGTCCCGAAGCGGCGAGGAGGACACGTGGCTCGCGACCCCGAGACCATCGAGCGTGAGATCGAGCAGGCCAGGAACGCGCTGGCTTCCACGCTCGACCAGCTCGGCACCAAGGCCAATCCCCGGAAGCTCGCCGATCAGGCGAGCCAGGGCATCAGGGCCAAGCTGAACGAGCCCAAGATCAAGTTCCCGCTGATCGGCGTCGGCGCCCTCATCGGGGTGCTGTTGCTGCGCAAGCTCTTCCGCTGAGTCAGGCGCGGGCGGCCGGCGGCGTCGCGGCCTTGGCGGAAGCCTTGGCCTTGGTGTCGCCGGTCTTCTGCTCCTCCGGCTTGCGGTCCTCGACGGCCTTGGGGAGTTGCTTGCTCGGCGGGAGCTGCGGTTTCCCGCTGGTCTTCTCCGCGGCGGGTGCGTCGGCCTGCTTCGGGGCGGTGGCCGAGGGCGGGACTTCCAGCGGAGCGATCTCCGGCAGTGTGAGCCGCGCGGTCATGTAGGCCGTGGTGAACTCGAGTGCGCTGCCGTTGAGCAGGTGCACCACCGTCGACTTGCCTTCGGGTGCCAGCTTCTCCACGAGCTGGTCCGTCCGGTCCCTGGCGGCGATGATGCCGGGAGCCCTGGCGGTCAGTTCCTTGCCATGGCCGCTCACCGTGATCGTCCAGTCGGCGTCCTCCTGGACGTAGGTCGCCGTGATCGGTTCCACCATCTGCACTCACCCCTTCCCCTCATCAGCATGCGTCACGGACTGGGACTCGGCCACCGCGCGCGCATGACGGAGTCGCCCGCCTCGTTGCGCGGCTGTGACAGTCCAGCACACTTTGTCCGTGTTATCGATACCGTAATACAACTCTGTGTCACAAGACACGGAGTGGAATGTGCTCTGAGTGACGACCGAATGGCGTAATGCACGGGCATCTTCACGAGCAGATCACCCGTGGCGGGGATCCAGTCCCGACCACAGCACGTCCATCGCGTACTCGGTGGCCATCTCCGGGGTGACTTCTTCGTGTCGCTCGCACCAGATGGCGAGCCGTTCGTTCGAGCCGACCACGATCTCGGCGGCGGCCTCCGCGCGCAGGTGATCGTCGTCGGCGAGGTAGGCGCTCACCAGCGCGGCGATCAGGTCGGTCTGCTGGCGCCGGATCTGCTCGATCTCGTCCGCCGCCGGCGTGCCGATCAGTGCCATCTCGTGGCGCAGCAGTGACCACGCCTGCCGTCGTTCGCGGATGAAGACGAAGAACGCCAGCATGCCGCGGCGCAGTGCCTCCTCCGCGGTTTCGGCGCCGACGGTCGCCTGGGCGGTGACGTCGCGCAGTTCCGTCCTCGACTGCCGGATGCAGGCCAGCAGCAGGCCTTCCTTCGAGCCGAAGTACTCGTACAGCATCGGCTTCGAGACGCCGACCAGTTCGGCGATCTCGTCCATCGACGCCGCCGCGTATCCCCGTGCCGAGAACACCTGCTCGGCGACTTCGATCATCTGCCGTTCGCGTTCGGCCCGGGGCATGCGCTTGCGCTTGGCGGTGGTCACGGGTAACACTCTACCGCCAGTAACCTACTCCGAGTAAGATGGACTCCGGGTAACAGGAACGCGGGAGGTCGGCAGATGGGCAAGCGCACCGAAACGGGGGTCGTCATCGTCGGGACCGGGTTCTCCGGCCTCGGCATGGCGATCCAGCTCCGCAAGGAGGGGCGCGAAGACTTCGTGATCCTCGAGAAGGCCGACGACGTCGGCGGGACGTGGCGCGACAACAGCTACCCCGGCTGCGCCTGCGACATCCCGTCGCACATGTACTCGTTCTCGTTCGAGCAGAATCCCGGCTGGTCACGCGCCTATTCGCCGCAGCCGGAGATCTGGGGCTACATGCGCCGGGTAGCCGACAAGTACGACCTTCGCCGCTTCGTCCGCTTCGGCCAGGAGATGACCAGCACTCGCTGGGACGCCGACGAAAACCGCTGGTACGTCGTGACCGAGTCCGGCGACGAGTTCGTCGCCGGCGCGCTGGTGCTCGGCATCGGGGCGCTGCACCTGCCGATGATCCCGGACCTGCCCGGCATCGAGAAGTTCGCTGGCCGCGCGTTCCACTCCGCGCAGTGGGACCACGACTACGACCTGGCGGGCAAGCGCGTCGCGGTGGTCGGCACCGGGGCGAGCGCCGTACAGTTCGTGCCGAAGATCGCCCCCGACGTCGAGAACCTGACGCTGTTCCAGCGCACCCCGCCGTGGATCATGCCCAAGCCCGACCGCGCGATGCCGGGCTGGCTGCGCGGGTTGTTCCGTTCGGTGCCCCTGGCGCAGCGGGCCTACCGCGATTTCGTCTACTGGCGGCTGGAAGCGCGGGCGCTCGGGTTCAACGGCCAGTCGTGGGTGATGAAGCTCGGCCAGCGCCTGGCCAAGCGCAACATCGACAAGGCCGTCAAGGATCCGGAACTGCGGGCCAAGCTGACCCCGGACTACACCATGGGCTGCAAGCGGGTCCTGATCTCCAACGACTACTACCCGGCGCTCGCCAGGGACAACGTCGACGTCGTCACGGACGGCGTCGCGGAGGTTCGCGAACACAGCGTCGTCGACGCGGCCGGGGTCGAGCACGAGGTCGACGCGATCATCTACGGCACCGGCTTCCACGTCACCGACGCCTTCGACGAGCTGGAGATCCTCGGCAAGGACGGCCGTGATCTCGGCAAGGAGTGGGCGAGCGAGGGGATGCGGACGCATCTGGGCATCACCGTGTCCGGGTTCCCGAACCTGTTCCTGCTGCTCGGCCCGAACACCGGCCTCGGCCACAACTCGGTGGTCTTCATGATCGAGTCGCAGATCCGCTACGTCGCCGAGGCGCTGCGGCTCGCCCGCGGCAAGGCGCTCGACGCGCGGCCGGAGGCGCAGGAGCGGTTCAACACCGAGATCCAGCGGAAGCTGGCGAAGGGGATCTGGACGCGCGGGGGCTGCAAGAGCTGGTACCTCGACGCGAAGGGCGTCAACCGGACGATCTGGCCGGGCTTCACCTGGCGCTACTGGCTGGCGACGCGCAAGGTGCGCCAGTCCGACTACGAACTCCTCGGCTGATCATCGGTCCGTGAAGGACTCCAGCACCCGCCGCACCACCCGGGCGGTGTGAGTATCAGTCTGGGGGGGGGGGGGTGGGGGAGGGGGGGGGCCGGGGGGCGGTGCGGCGG
>NZ_JBHYIQ010000024.1:0-36516 GCF_042739895.1 Amycolatopsis sp. NPDC059021 | reverse complement strand
GGGAAGGAGTCCTTCACGGACTTGGGGGAGGGGAAGGGTCAGTGGGGGGCCAGGTTCCGGAGGGCGGCGATGAGGTCGACGGTCGGCATCTGGCACAGCTCGGCCATGGTCTCCAGCGCGGGCAGGTCGAGCGCGACCTCGGCGGCCCCGTTCTCCCCGGTCTGGCGCAGCCTGCCCTCGGCCCACCGCCGCAGCGGCAGCAACTCGGGCCGGGCGTTGCTGACGACCTCGCGCAGGTCGATCCGCACCCGTCCGGGCTCCTCGACGAACACCCGGCGGTGGACCTTCGCCAGCAGGTCCTGCGGTAGCTCGTCCATGGCCACACACAGCTCGACCAGGCGCACCACGGAGCACTGCCGGGTGCCGAGCTCGTAGGTGGCCAGCGTCTGCAGCGAGATCTCGCTCTGCAGATGCTGGTTCAGTTCCTTGCGCGTCCAGCCTCGCCTGCGGCGGAGCTTGCGGAGCTCGTCGCCGAGTATCCGCTGGTAGTCCTCAGCGTCGATCAGCACGTCACGATCCCCTGCCCTGCTAGCCGACCACTCGACACCCGCAGCGGCGTGACAAATTCGCCGCGGATGCACCTCACGGCTATGAAAGTCGGCAGGGTGCCCGCTCTTACGCGGTTCCGGGCATGTCTTTCGGACCAATTTCCCGCATTGCGCCGATTGGGCTACACCGATGCCGCCGGACGGCTCAGTTGACGCAGGGAACGCCCTCGGCCGTGATCGGCTTCTGGTCCTCCGGCGGCGGCGCCGGGGCCTGCTGCTGGGCGGCCGATCCCGACGAGGACTCGTTCCCCGCGGCCGAGGCAGGGGCCTGGTAGTCGGAGCCGAGGAACACCATGACGTGCCCGGCGTCGACGGTCTTGTCCTCCTGGATCGCCGGGTTGCCGCCGAGCGCGTCCGCGACGGCCTGCCCGGCGGCCTTCTGGCCAGGCGGAACCCAGAGCACGGTGGACTTGCGGGACGAGGCGTTCGCGGTGTCGCCCGCGGTGAAGCCCTTGTCGGTGAGCTGCTTCTGGACGTTGGCCGCGAGCCCGGTGACCCCGGAGGAGTTGCGGACGTCCACGGTGGTCGCCTTGTTCGCGCTCGTGTCCGGCGCCGGGGCCTGCTTGCCCGGCTGCGCGGTCAGGCCCTGCACGAAGTCACGCACCTGGCTCGGGTTGACCTGGATGGCGACGCCGTCCTCGGGGGTCTGGTACTCGACGTTGACCACCGGGATGGTCCGGAACTCGAGCTGGCCCCCGGTCAGGCCCTTCATCTGCTGGGCGAAACCGAAGATGTCCCAGTTCTGGTTCAGCACGACCGACTTCTTGATCGCGTCGATCAGCGAGTTCAGCGTCGAGGGGTTCGCCAGCGTCCCGGCCGAGAGCACCTTGCGCGCCATCCCGGCCATGAACACCTGCTGGCGGACCACGCGGTCGAGGTCGCCGCGCGGCAGGCCGTGGCGCTGCCGGACGAACTCCAGCGCCTCGACCCCGGAGATCGTGTGCTGGCCCTTGGTGAACTTCGCACCGGAGTACGGGTCGTTCACGTTGCTGCTGAGGCAGACGTCGACGCCGCCGATGGCCTTGGTGATGTCGCTGAACCCGAGCAGGTTCACCGCGGCGTAGTTGTCGATGGTCGACCCGGTGAGCTTCTCGATGGTCTGGATCAGCGTCTTGGCCCCGGCCTGGTTGGCCTTGACGTCGAGTTCCTTCGGATCGGTGACGCCCTGCTTCTGCAGATCGTTACGCGCGTCCGACATCGCCCGCGCGTACGCGGAGTTGATCTTGTGGCGGCCGTAGCCGCCGGGGATGTCGACGTAGGAGTCGCGCGGGATCGACATCGCGACGGCCTTGCTGCCGTCGTTCGGGATGTGCACGAGGATCAGCGTGTCGGTGTTCAGCTCGCCGTCGGAGACCCCGGCGCGCAGCTCGTCGAGCAGCTCGCGCGGCAGCGGGTTGCCCTGCGCGTCGGTGCGGCTGTCGAGGCCGACCAGCAGGATGTCCCGCGCGCCGTCGGCCGGCTTGTCGCCACCGGCGCCGTTGCTGATCACGTCGGCGTAGTTGAGGCCCTTGACCAGGCCCTGCATCGCCGCCCACGCGTAGCCGGTCAGGCTCATCACCAGCAGCGACACGACCACCACGGCGATCTTCGCGCCGCGGAACCGCGACCGGCGGCGCGGCGGGCCACCGCGGCGAGGGGGCGCGGGGCGCGTGCCACGGGGCGGCGGGCCGCTCCGGGACGGGACACGTCCGGACGTGTCCGGCCTGGGGCGGGCGGGGCGGCGATCGCCTTGCCCGTTCCGAGGCGGGTGGTCCACGCGGACGTCTCCCTTCGTGTTGTCCGGTCTTCGGGGCCGCAGGTAAGACGTATGGGTCGCCGTTGCGGTTGCCGTAGGGTGACACATCGGCGTGACGTCTCAGCGACGTGCCACCCATTTTCCGTCAATCAGCTTCGTTTCGCCTGGTCGATGCCACAATCGGGCGGTCGGCGTCAGGACGGCACGGCCGCGGCCGCTCGCCGGGGCAGGAGTGTGACGGCCGCCGCGGACAGGGCGAACACCGCGGTCGCCGCATGCAGGACGACACCCACCGTTCCAGGGCGATCACCGTCCGCCGCCGAGAGCAGGGTCGGGGCGCCTGCCAGCGCGCACGCCAGCCACGTCCCGGTCCGCGCGCTGGTCCCGAGCCGCACGGTGTGCAGCAGGAACACCCCGAGCAGCAGGTGCACGACGCTCTGGATCGGGTCGAGCCGCAGGCCGAGCAGTTCGGCGTCCGCGGCGACCACGCCGAACCTGGTCAGCGCGAACCCGAACACGCCGAGCGTCGCGTAGCCGATGCCGAGCGTCGCCGCGGCCCTGGTCAGTATGGCCGTCCGCCGCCCGGGCCCCTCGTCCGCACGCGCCGGGCGCGCGTGGCCCGCGTGCCGCTCGAACCACCAGAACACCAGCGCGGCGGGCACCGCGAGCAGGCCGACCGCCAGCAGCGTGCGAGGCCGCAGCAGCCAGGTCAGCACGTCCGCGAAGCGGCCGGGCAGGTACACGATCGCGATCAGCAACAGCATCGCGGCCAGGAAGACGAGGTACAGGCTCATCGGCGCCCGCAGCACCCAGCGGGCGGGGCGCCGCACGAACGCCCGTTCGCCGAGCCGTGCGAGCGGCGCGGACACCAGCCCGAGCAGCCCGAGCTGGCTGACGCCGAGCAGCAGCACACCCCACGGCGGCGCGGAGAACGCCGCGGGCGCGCCGGGACCGCCGAGCAGCAGCGGCGGCGCGCCGAGCACCACACTCGCCGTGGCGAGCCCGGCCACTCCGGTGACGGCCGCGCCGATCAGCACCGGACGTCGCGGCCGGACACCGTCGGCGTGCGCGAAGGCCACCTGCTGCGCGAGCAGCGCGAGCCCCAGCGTCGCCGCGTACCTCGGCAGCGGCGAGCCCCACAGACCGGCGGCCAGCTCTCCCGCGACGACCACCGCGAGCAGCCCGGCGATCGTGCTCAGCGGCGCGCGGCGATGCAGGGCGAGCAGCATGGGCGCGAGGGCGATCGTCAGCAGGTACACGCCGAGCAGCCACAGCGGGTGCAGCGCGATCCGCATGACCGTCGCGGTCGTCCCGGCGGGAATGCCGAACACCTCGAGCGCGAGCGGGACGAGCAGCGCGACCACGGCGAAGATCAGTGCCGGGCGCAACAGCGGGCTGGCGCGTTCGGCGAGGTAATGCCGGTAGCGGCCGCCCGTGTCGAGTTCGGCCCGCCAGCCGGCCGCGTTCATCCGGCCACCGGCGAAGAAGATGAGCGGGGCGAGCTGGGCCAGCCAGGTCAACGGCCACAGCGACCCGTCGGGCACGCCTGCCCACTGCGCCAGCGCGGTCATCGATTCGCCGAACATGAGCAGGACGACCGAGGCCGCGCCGAGCGTCGCCCAGCGGCTCGCGTCCGGGACGGGGAGCGCGGCGGGCCGCGCCGCGGGCGCCGTCCGGCGGGCGTGCAGCCAGCCGCGCAGCCGGAACACGAGCAGGCAGGCGATCACCAGCACCCCGGCGACCATCGGGCCGATCGGGTCGCCGACCGGCGGGCCCCAGCGCTGATGCCACGAGTTGACCACGAGCCCGGCCGAGTACAGCGCGGCGACCACGTGGCAGGTGCCGGGCGAGCCCATCGGGTTGAGCCCGCAGGTCGCGTGCATGTCCTGCGAGAGCCGCGCGTCCAGCGCCGCCCGGACTTCCTGGCCGAGCGGATGTCCTTTGTGGTCGGCGTAGCGCAGCAGGTCGTAGCCGAGATCGTGGGCCTTGCACGGGACCGCGTAGTCCCATTTCGTGTTGTCGTCGCCCCACGGGGTCGAACAGCCGCCATCGGTGTGCACCGCGCGGACCGTGCCGTCGCGCGCGGTCATGCTGCCGGGCGTGACGCCGCTGACCGCGGTGAAGTCCTTGGGCAGCAGGGCGAGCGCCGTGGCGGCCGGGCCGGGATGGACCAGCGCGTCGATCGCCTGCTGCGCGGCGAGCACGTCACCGGCAGGCGGGCCCTGGTCGGGCGGGGACGGCGGGCGCGAGGCGATCACGCCGAACGCGAACACCACGAGCAGGACCAGCAGCAGCCAGCCGGACGTCGACCACGGGCGTCGGCGGGGCACGGCGACCGGGGCCGGCGCGCTCTCGGCGGGAGCTGACATGGCGTCCAGGGTGCCAGCCCGGCCGGGCGCCGGGCATGGGGCTAGCCCCCGTTCGGTGTGTCGGGGAACCCGATAGTGCCCGTGCGGGTGACGGGGACTCAGCGCTTCACGGGGTGTCGTCCGGTGCCAGCCGCACCTGGTTGCGGCCGTTCTCCTTCGCCACGTAGACCGCCGCGTCGGCCGCCTGCAGCAGCTGTTCCATGGTCGTGCCGTGCTCGGGATAGAGCGCGACGCCGATCGAGGTGGTCCGGTCCGAGATCGTGGTCTGCCCGCCGCGTTTGTCGGTGGTCACGATATGCAGTTTCGCCACTGCCGAGCGTACTCGCTCGGCGGCTTCCCGTGCCGATGTTTCGTCGATATCCGGGAGCAGGACCAGGAATTCCTCGCCGCCGAAGCGGCCGACCACATCCGAAGGGCGGGTCACCTCATCGAGTGCCTGCGCGATATCGCGGAGGACGTCGTCGCCCGCGGGATGCCCGTAGGTGTCGTTAATCCACTTGAAGTGATCGAGGTCGATCATCAGCAGTGCGAGCTTCTCATCCGATCGGGCGGTCCTGGTCAGTGCCCGATCGGCCGCCTCCGACCAGCCGCGCATGTTGAGCACGCCGGTTTTGGAGTCCGTGCGCACGTCGTCGAGCAGCTGGTCGAGTTCCGCCAGCCGGTTGAAGATGACGGTGACCACGGCCATGATCGCGACCGCCGGTGGCAGGACGATCAGCAGGACGGCGGTGATCGCGCCGAGCCCGGTGGTGACCGCTTCGAGGATGTTGTCCTGTTTGCTGCCAAGGATGTTGCGTAGTTTCGCCTGTTTTCCCGCGCTCAGCGCGATGACGCCACCGATGTAGACGATCTGTACGCCCTCGTACACGACCGCGGCGAACACGACGAGCCCGAATTCCCACAACGATTCCAGCGGGCTGAGCGACATCCAATTCGGCTCGCCGAGCGAAATGAAGGCGAGATGGCCGAGAACGGCCGCGACGGAATGCGAAATGGACGCGAAGAGAAATGTGTTCGCGGGCCGTCGCGCGGTGAACCAGCGCTGGGCCCTGATAATGGCGATCAAGGCCACCGTCAGAATGGGCGGCAACGTGAGAACGGCCGGGAAAACCCACACCGCGGTGAGGTCGATCAGCACGGTGCTGGTGCCCGCGCGGCGGCTTTCCTCCTGGCGCTGGGTGAACTGGATGTGCACCGTCGCGCCCGCCGCGAGGATCCCGAAGCGCAGCCAGTCGAGCTCGCCCGGCGCGGCCGAGGCGGCGAAGGTGAACGCGAAGACGAGCAGCGCCAGCGCGTCCATGACCAGCAGGTAAACGATCACCCGCCGCGGGTGCTTCCACAGCGCCCACGCGCGCGGGTCGTAGGGGTGCCTGCCCGCCTTGCCGCTCCCGGAGCCGTCCGGCGCTGTTTCGGCGTCGGTCACCTGGCGGCCCGCCTCCCCGGCGCGGGGGCGGCCCGGTTCCGGAACGAACCCTCTCGGAGACGGTCGGTCACCACGTCTCCTCTCCGCCCCATCCCGGGCCACTTCGGTAATGCGGCTGATATCCGCTCGGGCGGCTGTTCGCTTTGTTCGGCCGGTATCATCTCAGCCCATCGGAAGTGTCATGCTGCACACCGGGTCGTGCGCTTTGCCGGCCCGGCCCACTGAAGCGACGAGTACCGATGGGAGGCAATCCTATGTCGGCCCGCGACTGGTGACCCGTTCTCATGTCCCGAGGTGCTGCGTTGTTACAGGGAGGTGTGTCTCGTGTCCGCTCGTGACTGGTGATCTTCGTCCGTGCGTGAGCGACCGGGTTCATTCGGTGACCCGTTGTCGCGCTGATGCGGTCGCCGTCGCTCATGGAGCGACGGTCCCGGGGGAACTAGCGTTCCGTACTCGTGTCCAGGAAACGGCGATGGGCACGGCGACGACGACGCCCACGGCCCCGGCCACCGCTATCGCCGTCCCCGCCGAGCCCAGCAGCTGGGCCACGCCACCGCCGATGGCCACGCCGATGCCCTGCACCACCCGCAGTCCGGTGCGGTACAGGCCGCCCGCCGCCCCGCGGATTTCGTTGGGCACCCAGGTGATGTAGGTGGCGCCCACCGTGATGAAGTAGGCGCCCGCCGCGCCCGCGAGCCCGAGAATCAGCATGCTGACGATCAGGTTCGGCTTGAACGCGAACGTCGTCAGCAGCAGGAGCGGCACGATCGCGAGCAGGCCGAGCGCGCGGCGCCTGCCGTCCGGGGAAACGTAGCGGGAAAGCAGGAACGTGCCGATCACGAACCCGAGCGGGTCGGCCGCGAGCAGCCAGCCGACGGCCTGATTGCTCGCCCCCAGTTCGTGGACCAGTGGTACGGCGACGCCTTCAGGGATGACCGCGAACCCGACGAGCCACGAAAGCCAGATCAGCACGCGAAGCCGCGGCTGGCCGAACACGTACTTGATCGCACCGAACCACCCGGCGCCGCGCTCGCCCGCCGCGGGGCGGACCCGGACGCCGGCCTGTACGACGATCGCGCCGATCAGATAGGTGAGCGCGTCGATGGTCAGCGCCCACGAGGTGCCGAGCGCGGTCACCAGCAGCCCGCCGCCCGCGAGGCCGAGCAGGGTCGCGGTGTTGGCCGAGATCCCGCGCAGGTCCTGGCTCTGCAGATAGCGGTGGTCGTCGGTGAAGATCTCGCGGCCGAGGGAGTTCTGCGCGGAGATCCCGGGCGCCGCCGCCAGTTTCGCCAGCACGATGAGCAGGCACAGCACCGCGATCGGGGTACCGGGGACCGCCATCAGCCCGATGCACACCGCCTGCAGCAGCGACGTCGCGACGAGCACGGTCCGCCGGGGGAAGAGGTCGGCCAGCTGGGAGAGGCCGAGGCCGCCGGCGAGCGCGGGGAGGAAGGTCAGCCCGTAGACGGCCGCCGTCCACAGCGCGGAACCGGTGCGGTCGTAGACGAGGATCGACAGGGCCACGACGGTGAGCTGATCGCCGACGAGCGACTGGGTCTCGGCGAACCAGAGCGCGCGGAACTCGCGATTGGCCAGTACGGCTCGCAGCCGTGGCGTCGCGTCGGTCGTCACCGGGTAACCACTTCCCCCCGATCGGGTGAACGTGCAGCAGAACCGCATTGTGGCCCTCGCCGTGACAGCGCCGGTAAGGGAGTCACAAATCGCCGCGCCTAGGTCGACAGTCAGTATGCGACCGGACACGGGGAGCCGACAGCGGACACGGTACCCCTGAGGTTTGTGCGCCGAACGGGCTAATGGGTGTCGATCGGGTGTTCCTGATCTGTGCGCGGGTATCTCCGGGCTGGTCGAACGCGACACGTTCGGCGCAGAGTGACCGCCGTTCATCGCGGTCGCACTGCTCGTACGGCCGAATGGCTCAACACTGGGTAGTGAAGCCGGCGGTGTTGACGGGAGCCTCGCCGGTGCGGCAGCGGGGAGAAAGTCAATGAACGGGCTGATGCAGGACAAGGCCGTCGTGGTGACCGGGGCGGGCAGAGGACTGGGCGAGGCGTTCGCCGTGCACGTGGCGCGCGCGGGCGGAGCGGTGGTGGTCAACGACATCGACGTCGAACTGGCCGAGCGGACCGCGAAGAACATCAGGGTGCACGGTGGCAGAGCGGTCGCCAGCGGGCACAGTGTCGCCGATCCGGCGCAGGCGCAGGCGATCGTCGACCTGTGCGTCGCGGAGTTCGGCGCGATCGACGGGCTGGTCAGCAACGCGGGGCTGAACTACGAGGCCCTGCCGTGGGAGGACGACGTCGAGCAGGCGAGGGAACTCGTCGAGGTCAACGTGCTCGGGGTGATGTACACCGGGCTGGCGGCGATCAAGGCGATGGTCGCGGCGGGCACCGGCGGGTCGATCGTCAACATCTCTTCGGGCGCTTCGCTCGGGCAGCGCAAGCTGGCGGTGTACGCGGCGAGCAAGGGCGCGGTGGCATCGCTGACCTACTCCTGGGCGCTGGACCTCGAGGACGCGGGGATCCGCGTCAACGCGGTCTGTCCGCTCGCGCACACCCGGATGGTGTGGAAGTCCGAGCGCTCGCTGCGGGCCTGCCCGCCGGACCGGACCCCCGGCAAGATCGCGCCGGTGGTGCTCTTCCTGCTCGGCGACGGTGCGCAGGGGATCACCGGGCAGATGATCCGCTGCAACGGGCCGCAGCTGCACGTCATGGGCCAGCCGTTCCTCAAGCAGCCGATCCTGGAACGGCCGGTGTGGGACACCGAGACCGTGCAGCGCGCCTTCGACGAGGTGTTCAGCGCGCACCTGGAGAACTACGGCCTCGAAAAGCGCGTGCCGCCGCGCCTTCGCAAGTGGACGGTGCCCTCGCGGACGGCATGAGCTGAAGGGGACTTTCCTGGCATGTGATGCGAGGAAAGTCCCCTTCAGCTCATCCGGTGAGGGGAAAGTCCCCTTCAGCTCCGGACCGCGTCGTACAGGGATTCGATGTCGGTGCGGTAGCGGTCGTTGATGATGCGGCGCTTGAGTTTGAGCGTCGGGGTCACCTCGCCGCTTTCCGGCGTCCACGTGCGCGCGAACACCCGGTACCGCTTGATCTGCTCGATGCGGGCCAGCCGGTCGTTGGCCGATGCGACGGCGCGTTCGATTTCCGCCAGCACGCCTTCGTGCCCGGCGAGCGCTTCGACGCCGTCCGCTTCGATGCCGTTCGCCGCGGCCCATGCCGGCGCGATCTCGTCGTCGAGCACGATCAGCGCGGTGACGTACGGCCGGTCGTCGCCGATCGCGACCGCCTGGCCGATCAGCGGGTGCTCCTTGAGCAACCCCTCGATCCGGGTCGGCGCGATGTTCTTGCCGCTGGAGGTGATGATCAGTTCCTTCTTGCGGTCGGTGATCGAGACGAAGCCGTCGTCGTCGATCGTCCCGATGTCCCCGGTCGGCAGCCAGCCCTCGGCGTCGGTCGCGGACTTGATCGTGCCGTCCTCCTGGAGGTAGCCGAGGAACACGATCGGGCCGCGGACCAGCAACTCGCCGTCCTCGGCGATCTTGACCTCGACGTCGGCGAGCGGTTGGCCGACGCTGCCCGCGCGGAACGCGCCGGCGTGGTTCGCGGTCACCGCGCCGGTGGTCTCCGACAGCCCCCAGACCTCCATGATCTCGACGCCGAGCCCGGCGAGGAAGTACACGACCTCCACCGGAAGCGCGGCCGCGCCGCTGGAGGCGACCATCAGCTTGTCGAGCCCGAGCAATGCCCGGATCGGGGCGAGCACGGTTTCGTCGGTCTTCGCGATCTTTTCGGCGAGCTCCGCCGGGACCTCTTCGCCGGCGCTGCGCAGTTTGTAGCCCTGCTGCAGCAGGTCGTTCGCGGCCAGCAGCGCGGTGCGCCGTTCCTCGGGGACACCGCCGAGCATGTTCTTCAGCCCGGCGACCATTTTCTCCCACACCCGCGGCACCCCGAAGAAGCTCTGCGGGCGCACCTGGCCGAGCGCGCCGACGACGGCGGTCGGGTCCGCGAGGGTGTGCACGTGCCCGGCATAGACGATCGGCATGTACACCGAGATTTCGCGCTCGGCGATGTGCGCGAGCGGCAGATACGCGATGTTCGTCGCGTGCATCGGGCTGCCGTGCGCGTGCTGCACCGCGAACGCTTCGTGGATGGCGTTGCGGTGCGAGAGCACGACGCCCTTGGGGTCACCGGTGGTGCCGGAGGTGTAGATCATCGACAGCGGATCGTCCGGCTGGATCTCCGTCCACGCCGCTTCGAACGCCTCGGGGTCGGCGGCCAGTGCCTCCTTGCCCTTGGCGCGGAGGTCGGCCAGCGAGATGAACCGGTCGTCCCCGGCCGGGATCGCGTCGGCGTCGAAGACGACCACGTGCCTGAGCGCGGGCAGGTCGTCCAGCACCGGCTGCCAGCGGGTCAGCTCTTCGGCGCCGCCGAGTACGACGATCGGCGCGGCGCTGTGCCGCGCCACGAAGCGGATCTGCTCCGGGCTCAGCGTGTGGTAGGCGGTGCACGGAATGGCCCGCAGATGCACCGCGGCGAGGTCGATGGTCAGGTGTTCGGGGCTGCTCACGGCCATGATCAGCATCCGGTCGCGCGGTCCGAGGCCGAGCCGGGCGAGACCGCGGGACACCTCGGCGATCGCCGTGCGGAACTCCAGCCAGCTCAGTGTCGGACGACCATCGGCGTCGAGCGACGTGACCGCGGGGAGATCTCCGAATTCGGTGGCGTTGCGGCGCAACAGCCCGGGAATCGTGAGTCCTTCGGTCTGTGCGGCGACGGATTGCTGAGTGGTCAACACTGGCCTCCTCGAGGTAGCCCCGTTGGCCACACTGTATGAGGTCCGCCACGGTCTGGATAGAGAATCGCGGCCACGCCCGGTGGCCTTGCGCCGCACGCTTGAATGGAAGGGGCATGTCCCCAGCCGAGGAGCGAGATGACCGGGTCGGCACGCGAACTGTTCGAATCCATCCACGCGGAGCTGGCTCCGCGTGACGACGACAACCGGCTGGTGCCGCTGATCGCGCGAGGTGAGGCGCCGCGAGCGGTGTTCGCCGCCATCGCCGCCGAGGAACGGCGGATCGTGCGCAGCGACTGGCGCAGCTTCCACACCCTGGCCGCTCGCGCGGAGGAGACGAACGCGCTGGAGTTCTTCGCCGGGCTTGCTCAAGGCGAAGGGCTTGCGCTCAGGAAGCTCGACGCGCTGGCCGACGCGGCGGGGCCGGACGACGCCGATGTCGAGAAGCCGCGTGCGGGATGTCAGGCGTATCCGGCGTACTTCGCGTGGCTGGCGCTGAACGGTGAACCCGCCGATGTCGTCGTCGCGATCACCGCGAACTTCGCCGCATGGGGTCGCTACTGCGCGGCCATCGCCACCGCGATGCGGGAGCACTACGGCTTCGATGACGAAGCGTGCGAGTTCTTCGACTTCTTCGCGGCGCCGGTACCGGAGATCGAGGCACAGGCTGTGACCGCTGTCCAGGCCGGGCTGGACAGCGGCCGGGCGACCGGCGAGGCCAGGACGTACGCACGGCTCTTCCAGAGCTACGAGCTGCTGTTCTGGAACACTCTCGCCGACGAGTTCTCCGCGTCGTGACGGGAAAACCGCCCCGGTAACGTTTTTGCCGAGTAGTCGCCCCGGTGGGGGAGGAATGCGTTGCCCGCCGGGTGACGCCTGTTAGGCTTTCCGGCCTCTCGCCCGTCGCCGCGGTGCCCTGCGTGGCGCAGGGCGAGAATTTTGCCCCTGTGGCGTAAGGGAAAGGTGGCTTGCCCGTCTCGTGGGGGAGATCCCGGAATACGACGCCGGGCGGGGGTGGTGAGGAGGGAAGAATGCCTTTTTCCGCGGCCGGGCAGTCCCGCCGGAGCCGGGTGTCCTATGTTTCCCACGGCGTCGTTCTGTGCACCGGTGTGCTATTCGGTTATCTCGTGGCCGAATATGGCGGAGTCGTCCGGAAATATCCCGTCGAGAGCGTGCTGGTCGTCATTCTCGCCGGTGCGGTGCTGACCTTGTGGTGGGCATGTCGCCGGTTGCTCCGGGACGCCTCTCGCCGGGTCGCCGGCATTCTCGACGAGGAGCTCGGAAGCCGGGACCGTCGCCGTCCGTGACCGAAGTCACCAAGGGTTTTTCGCGGTTTGCGCAGCGTGTTCGACACCGCACGCCGGTGCGGTGACAATCGCTTTCCGGCCTGGCGCGACGTGCGAAACCGCAGGTAAGCGCGTGCTCAGCGGGCCTGGCTGCCGTGGCGGAGTTTCCAAGCTGTCACAACGGTATGTGACCTGCTCACGGAACCGCGATCATCGCAGGTGGCCGGACTTGACGTGTGCGTCAAGGGCTGCCTAACGTCTTCGCCGGTGAAGCGGACCACGGTGAGTTGATCCGGCTGGTCGGAATCCGGGTGAGAAGCGTCCCCAGGTGACGTGTGCCCATGAACTGCCGGAAGGCTATGCCCATGAACTGCCGGAACGAAAGCGGACCACGGTGAAGCAGAATTCCGTTCGACGGGGCCGGGGCTCTTCGATCCGCTCGCGCGTGCTGACGATCGCGTTGATCCCGAGTGTCGCGCTGTTGCTCGTCGGTGTGGCGCTGGCGGGCTATCTGGTTTTCGACGCGGCGACGTCGCGGGAATACGCGTTGAAGATCAGGAGTTCCGAAACGCCGGCCATCCCGTTCTTCGCCGCGCTCCAGGAGGAGCGGCGGCTGACGCTGGGCACGCTCGCCGGGCAGACCGGTCAGCGTCCGGCGCTCACCGCCGCTCGCGCCAAGTCCGACGCGACCGCGGCGCCCATGGCGGACAACCTGAAGCAGTTCACCGACGACAGCCACGTTCCCGACAGCGTCAAGCAGAACATCGCGACGTTCATGACGTTGTACGCGAAGACGCCGCAGATCCGCCAGCAGGCCGACAGCGGCCAGCTCCAGCTCGGCCAGGCCTTCGGTTTCTACAACCAGGTGATGGACCAGTTCATCGACGGCGTCGGCGCGCTGGCCCGTGCCGCGCGTGGCGCGGAGAACGCTTTCGAGCGGCTCACCGCGATCCCGATGTTCAGCGCGGCCGACGAGATGCGGCGCAGTGACGCCCTCGCCGCGGCGGCGCTCGCCTCGGGCGGGCTGAGCCCCGAGGACTTCCGCACCTATCTCGGCCAGATCGGCGCCTATCACGCTCAGCTGGAGGCGTCGACCTCGCGGATGATCCCCGAGGTCAGGGCCCAGTACGACAAACTGGTGGCCTCGCCGCAGTGGCAGACGCTGACCACCGTGGAAAACGCCTTCCTCCGCGGCGACCTGACCCGGCTCCCGGTTCCGCAGGAGCAATGGCGGGCCGCGGCCGACCAGGTCGGCGCCACCCTGATGAAGCTGTTCGTCCAGCAGAGCTCGCACGCCACCAACCTGGCGATCGACGACGCCGACGACACGCTGACCAACTCGATCATCGGCGCGGCAGCGGCCCTGCTCGTGGCGTTCGCCGTGGTGATCGTCGCGCTGCGGCTGTCCCGGCGGCTCATCGGACGGCTCGCGCGGCTGCGCGAGGACACCCTGGACGCCGCCGAGGTCCGGCTGCCCGAGCTCGTCGAGCGGGTCCGCAACGGCGAGCCGGTCGACCTCGAGGACGGCGGGCACTTCCTCGACCACGGCACCGACGAGATCGGCCAGGTCGCCGACGCGTTCAACAAGGCGCAGCAGACCGCGATCGCGGCCGCGGTGGACGAGGCGAAGACGAGGGAGGGCACCAAGACGGTGTTCCTCAACATCGCGCACCGCAGCCAGGTCATCGTGCACCGCCAGCTCAAGGTGCTCGATCAGGCCGAGCGCAAGCAGGAGGACCCCGAGCAGCTGGACACGCTGTTCCAGCTCGACCACCTCTCGACCCGCGCCCGCCGCAACGCCGAGAACCTGATCATCCTCGGCGGCGGTCAGCCCGGCCGTCAGTGGCGCAACCCGGTCGGTCTCGCCGAACTCGTACGGGGTGCCTCGGCCGAGACCGAGGACTTCGCCCGCGTCAAAACCGGTGCGCTGCCGCAGATCGCCGTGCGCGGGCCGGTCGTCGGCGACCTCGTGCACCTGCTCGCCGAGCTGATCGACAACGCGACGTCGTTCTCGCCGCCGCAGTCGCGGGTCGAGGTGCGCGGGAACGTCGTCGGCAAGGGTGTCGTGATCGAGGTCGAGGACCAGGGCCTCGGGCTCGAACCGGAGCAGGCCGAGCAGTTCAACGCGATGCTGGCCGATCCGCCGGACTTCGGGATCATGGCGTTGTCCGACGAACCGCGGCTCGGGCTGTTCGTGGTCGCCCGGCTGGCCGCGCGGCACGGCATCAACGTCCATCTGCGTGAGTCGGCCTACGGCGGGACACGCGCGATCGTGCTCGTCCGCTCGGAACTGCTCGCGCAGCTCCCCGAGCCGGAGGCGGAACTCCCCGAGCGGGAGCCGGTGTCCGAAGAGGACACTCCGGAGCAGACCGAGGGCGTCACCGTCATCGGCAGGCCCCGGCGAGGCAAGCACCGCACCGAGCCGCCGATGCCCGTGCCGGTCCCCGAACTGCCCGCGTCCGAGCGGCCGCCCGTGCCGCGGACGCCGTCCGGTGGCGAGACCACGCCGCCGCCGCTACCTTCACGCACGCAGCGGCCGGTCCGCCCGGAGCCCGCGCGCACGCAGCATCCACCCGCGTGGCCGGCGCAGGAGCCGCGCCCGGCCCAGGACGGGAGGCCGCAGCAGCCGCAGCGGCCCGCGGCGCCCGGCCGTCCGCCGCTGCCCCAGCGGCGGAGGCAGCAGAACCTCGTCCCGCAGTTGCGGGAAGATAGGGCTGTGCGGCAGGAGCGGGAGGAGGTCCGGCAGGACACGCCGGAGCTCGCCCGCGATCGGCTGGCGGCGTTCCAGCAGGGCACGCGGCGGGCACGTGCGCAGGAGGAACCCGGTATCGACGACAGGTACGGAGATCGCGAGTGATGGTCAACTCAGGAGTCAGTGAGCTCGACTGGTTGCTGGACGACCTCGTCAAGCGGGTCGCCGGCGCGGACCGGGCGGTGGTGCTCTCCTCCGACGGGCTGCTCATCGGGCGGTCCGGCAACCTGAGCGAGGCCGACGCCGAACACCTTTCCGCGGTGGCTTCGGCGTTCCAGAGCCTCGCCAGGGGGACCGGGCGGCACTTCGGTGGCGGCAACGTCCGCCAGACCATGGTCGAGATGGACCACGCGTTCCTCTTCGTCACCGCGGCGGGCCGGGGCGCCTGCCTCGCGCTGCTGGCGAGCGAGGACGCGGACATGGGCCTGGTCGCCTACGAGATGAACCTCATGGTCAAGCGGGTCGGCGCGGTGCTGACGTCGGCTCCGCGTACTACGGCGGGCCAGACCGCGTCGCCATGATGACGCGGAGGGAAGCCTGGTTCGACGACGAGGCCGGCCCGCTGGTCCGGTCGTACGCGGTCACGGGCGGCCGCACCCGGTCGGACACCCTCGGGCTGGACCTGATCACGCTCGTGGTCGCCCTGCGGACGGCGGCCGAAGTCGCCATGCTGGAACCGGAGTACGCGCGGATCCTGACCCTGTGCCAGCGTCCCGTGTCGGTGGCCGAGGTCGCCGCGCGGGTGGACCTGCCGCTGCCGGTGGTCAAGGTGATGCTCAGCGATCTGATCGAACAGAACCTGGTGCTGTTCCGCGCGGCGGCACCGGCGACCGACACCCCCAACAAACACGTATTGCAGGCGGTTCTCGATGGCATCCGGAAACTCTGATCCCCGGCGATCCCTGACCGCGACCGCGGTCAAGGTGCTGATCGCGGGCGGGTTCGGGGTCGGCAAGACCACCATGGTCGGTTCGGTGAGCGAAGTGCCGCCGCTGCGTACCGAGGAGGTCATCACCGCGGCGTCGGAGGGGGTGGACGACCTCTCCGGGGTCGAGCAGAAGACCACGACCACGGTCGCGCTCGACTTCGGCCGCATCACCATCAACCCGGACCTGATCCTCTACCTGTTCGGGACGCCCGGCCAGGACCGGTTCTGGTTCATGTGGGACGAGCTGGCCGAGGGCGCGCTCGGCGCCGTCGTGCTCGCCGACACGCGGCGGCTCGAGACCTGCTTCGCGGCCGTGGACTTCTTCGAGCGACGCGGGCTGCCGTTCATCGTCGGCGTCAACTGTTTCGACGGTGCCTACCGCTACGGCACCGAGGAGGTCCGCGCCGCGCTCGACCTCGGCCCGGACGTCCCGCTGCTGCTCTGCGACGCCCGCGAGCGCGAGTCGACGAAACAGGTCCTGACGATCCTGATGGAGCACGTCATGGCGCGGTCGGACCTGGCCGCCGCCCAAGCCGGTCTCTGAATCACGCCGCCGAAATGCCGTGAAGGCCTCCTTCACAGCGCTCAACGCTGTGAAGGAGGCCTTCACGGCACGTCACGGGAGTTCAGCGGCGGCGACGGCGCAGGGTGTCGAGCGCGAAGGTGCCGGGGCCGACGGCCGCGATCAGCAGGAAGATCCACGAGTACATCGCGGCGGGCTCGCCCATGTTGTGCAGCGGCAGCAGGCCTTCCGCGGCGTGCACGGTGAAGTACGCGTAGGCCATCGTCCCGGACAGCAGCACCGCGGCCTGCCGGGTGAACAGGCCCGCCAGGACGAACAGCGCGCCGGCCGTCTCGATGATCGTCGCCCACCATCCGGGCCACTGGCCGAGCGGCACCGCGGCGCCGTTGCCGTCGATCCCGCCGAGCAGTCCGAACCCGGCGACGCCGTGGCAGAGGAACAGGAAGCCCACCACGACCCGGAAGGCGGAGAGGACGGCGGACGCGGGGGCGCTGAGCTGGGTGCGGCGGCGCTCGGTGGTCGCGGCGGTGGCGGTCTTGGCGGAGGGGGCGATCGTGGTCATCTCGGGCCTCTTTCGGTTCGGTCGTCGCCCGGGCTCGGGCTTGCTCTCACCTATGCGTCGAGCGGCGATCGACCGGATCGACATCCTCCCGGAACTTTTTTCGGACCCGTTTCGCGGACGGGGCGAGTGGACCGGAAGACTGGGCCGATGGCAGCCAAACGCAGTGCCGGGCTCCTGCTCTTCCGTCGCCGCGACGGGGAGACGGAAGTCCTTCTCGGGCATATGGGCGGGCCGTTCTGGGCGAAGAAGGACGCGGCCGCGTGGTCGCTGCCCAAGGGCGAGCTGGATCCGGACGAGCCACCCGAGGCGGCGGCTCGCCGCGAGTTCACCGAGGAACTGGGCCTGCCCGCGCCCGAGGGCGAGTACCGGGAGCTGGGCGAGGTCAAACAGTCCGGCAAGGTCGTGACGGCGTGGGCGGTGGAGGGCGATCTCGACCCGGCCGACGTCGTCCCGGGGACGTTCGAAATGGAATGGCCGCCGCGGTCGGGCCGGACCCAGGAGTTCCCGGAGGTCGACCGGGCCGAGTGGTTCACCCTCGACATGGCACGGGAGAAGCTCGTCGTGGGCCAGCGGCCGTTCCTCGACCGGCTCACCGCTTTGCTGTGAACAGCTCCAGTACCTCGTCGAGCGGCTTGGCGTCGAAGCCGGGCAGGACGAGGTCGGCGTGGGAGAAGTCGAGTCCGGCGGTGATCGGGTTCGGCACCGCCACACAGGTCATCCCGGCGGCTTTCGCGGCGGAGACGCCGTGGGGCGAGTCCTCGAACGCGATCGCCTCGCCTGCCTCGACTTCCAGCTCCGCGAGGGCCGCGAGGTAGAGGTCGGGCCGGGGTTTCCCGGCGTGCCGGTCGCCGGTGGCGACGGAGGCGAACCGCTCGGCCATCCCGAGGCGTTCGAGATGCGTCCGCACCCAGCCGATCGAGGAACTGGAAGCGACTCCGAGCCGCAGCCCGTGGCTGGTGGCCACGTCGAGGTAGTCGAGCACGCCTTCGCGCACGCCTTCGGTCTCGAGGCGCGCGAGGATCCGGGTGCGGTTGGCCTGGCGGATGAGATCCTGATCGTGGTCGCCGACCAGCTCGGTGAGCAGGGCGAACATCGCGGGCGTCGTGCTGTGCGTGCCGATGACCTCGTACCACTTCTCGAGCGGGAGTTCGGCGCCGAGTTCGCGGAAGGTGCCCTGCCAGGCCGCCAGCACGGCGGACTCGGTGTCGACGAGGGTGCCGTCGAAGTCGAAGATCAAGGCGCGGAAGGACACTCTCGCAACCCTGCCCGACCGCCGTTCGGCACGGCAAGTCAGCGGGCGCTGGGCCGGATGGGTGAGAGGCACGCCACAACCAGGGAAGCCGGGCATTTCGTGCACGGATAGTGCCGGGCCGATCGCGCGGTGCCATGATCGCAAGAAAGATCATCGGCTGTGGATCGGGGGTCGGCATGACGGAAAACCGGCAATGGGACATCGTGACCAGCGTCGGCCTGACCGCGCTCGCGGTGGCGTCCGCCCGCGCGGTGGAAACGGCGAGTGGCTACATCGACGATCCGTACGCGGCTTCGTTCGTGCGTGCCGCGAAGCCTCCGGTGCCGCTCCCGCTCGAACCCCGCGATGACAGCCACGTGAGCGACTGGGCGTCGATGGCCGGCTATCTCGGCGTACGCACCCGGTTCTTCGACGGCTACTTCGCGGCCGCGGACACACCACAGGTGGTGATCCTCGCCGCCGGCCTCGACACCCGGGCCTACCGGCTCGACTGGACCGGTCGCGACGTCTTCGAGATCGACCAGCCGCGGGTGCTGGAGTTCAAGCAGCAGGTCCTCGACGCGCAGGGCGCGGTGCCCGCCTGTCGCCGTCATGCCGTCGCGGTCGACCTCCGCGACGACTGGACTCGCGCGTTGCTGGGCGCCGGTTTCCAGCCGGGCCGCCCGACGGCGTGGCTCGCCGAAGGGCTGTTGCCGTACCTGCCGCCCGAAGCGGAGGAGAAGCTCTTCGGGGAAATCGTGAAATTGTCCGCGCCGGGCAGCCACGTCGCCACCGAACGGCTGCCCGAATCCGCGTTCCCCGACTCACTGGACGCCCCGTTCCGCCAGGCCAGCTTGGACATGGGGATCGACATCGAAACCCTGTGGAATCGCGCACCACGCCGGAACCCCAACGAGTGGCTCGGCGCGCAGGGCTGGGCGGTCGACGTCGAGCAGGCGAGTGAGGTGTTCGCGCGGTTCGGCAGGGAGCTGTACCCCGGCACCGAGTCCTTCCTGGGCAAGGCCCAGCTCGTCAAGGCGCATCTCCCAGGTTGATCCCGAGCCGGTCGGCGACCGCGCGGAACACGACGACCCGTGCGCCGAGTTCGCGGGCGACGCGCAGGGAATTGCGTGACAGTCGGCCAGCAGCGGCGAGCGGTCCTCGCTCGCCGAGAAGACCGGACCCACCGTGTGCACGACCCAACGGGCGGGAAGCCGTCCGGCGGTGGTCGCCACGGCCTGGCCTGCCCGCAATCCGTGTCCGTAGTGCCCGACCCGCAGCTTCCGGCATTCGGCCAGGATGTCCGGCCCGCCCTTGCGATGGATCGCGCCGTCGACACCGCCTCCGCCGAGCAGCGACGAATTCGCCGCGTTCACCAGCACGTCGGCGTGCTGCTCGGTCAGGTCGCCTTCGACGAGTTCGATCGTGGCCATGTTTCCTCCCGGAGCACGATTCTCGTCGCGCGCTGCGTACCGTGCGAGCGGAATTCCGAGTCCTTGAACGAGGGGTCGCCCGGATGAGTACGACTACTCGGAGGCGGCTGAGCAGGAACCCGTTGTTTCCTGGGCAGGTGCCCCCTGACCGGGTTAAGAGTTGTTGAACCTGTCTTTCTTCCTCCCGTAGTGTCACCGAGTGACTACGGGAGGGAGGCCCGATGGGATTCACGACTGTGCCCGAAGCCCTGCGAGCCGCGGGGCGTAGTGCCGGTGACGCGATGGGTGAGCTGCGCCGGGTGGATTGCGCCGGACCGGTCGCGGAGCTGGCGGGCGCACTGCCAGGGGCGAAGGCGGCTGGTGCCGCGTCCTCGTTCGGCAACTCGTGGAGGTCGGCGTTTACCGCGTGGTGTGCCGATGCCGACGAGCACGTGGCGTCGCTCGGCAAGGCGGCCGATACCTACGTGGCGGGCGACGCGCACGCGCAGTCGTCACTACCGAGTGACGGCAAGCTGACGGCGCCGCGCTGATGGTGAGTCTCGCGGACGTGAAGCGGTGGAACCCGGGGCGGCTCGACGAGATCGCGCGCACCGTGCACCAGCGGATCCAGGTACTCATCCACTCCGGGGACGATTTCGGCAAGGTGTTTCCCGTCGAGGGCTGGGCAGGCCCGGCCTCGGACAACGCGGCCTCAGCGCACAAGGCGCTGATGAGCAAGGCGGAGAAGATGGCGGCCGGGGTGTCCGTCGTGGCCAAAGCCATCGGCCAGGCGTCCGACGCCATTCCCGCTGTCCAGCACGCCATCACCAATGCCGAAGAACTCGCCCGCAAGTACGGATACACCGTCGACGACAACGGCGGTGTCGCCGATACCTTCGCGGGCAAGGAGCCACCGCCGGACATGCACCCTCAGGACCGGGCACGTGCTCATCAGCAGATCGCCGACGACCTCGCGCAGGCGTTGCGGACCGCCGACGACATCGACAACGACCTGACCGCGGTCCTCCAGCACGCCGAACACGGCGAGTTCGGCACTGGCGACGAGGCCACCGTCGCGGCGGCGGCGGAAGCGGCTTTGGCCAGCCCCGGCCTGACCCTGCCCGAACCGCCGCCGAACGCCACCCCCGCACAGAACGCCGCTTGGTGGGCCACCCTTTCACCCGCCGGACGCGCGATTCTGCTCCGCGACCGGCCCGCCGCCATCGGCGCCATGGACGGACTCCCCGCCGAAGACCGCGACAAGGCCAACCGGGCGGTGTTCCAGCAGCAACGCGACAATCTCAAACATCAGCGCGACGAGATCCAGCACAAACTCGACGGCATGAGAGAGTCCGACCCCCGTCAGATGGACGACTACCACGACCTGGAAAAGCAGCGCGACGCGCTGGACGACAAACTCAAGGGAATGAACCAAATCAACGACCGCCTGAATCGCCCACTCCCGGGTCAGCCGCCGGCATTCCTGCTTGGCCTCAATCCCGCGAACTCCGGACAGGCCATCATCGCTGTCGGCAACCCCGACCACGCTCAGAATGTCGCCACCTACGTCCCCGGCACAACCTCCGGGTTGAACGACGGAATGGTGAAGGACATCAGCAGAGCCGACGTCATGATGCAAGCTGCGCAGAAGGTGAACCCCGTCCCGACGTCGGTAGTCATGTGGGCGGGTTATGACGCTCCGCAGAGCGTTTTTCCGGATGCTGCGAGTACCAGCTTCGCCGACCGGGCCGAGCCTGGCTTGCGCAGGTTCCAGGACGGGCTCGACGCTGCCCATGCCCCCGGCCCGACGAACACTACGGTTATCGGGCACAGCTACGGCACGACCGTGGTTGGTCAAACAGCCCGCGACATGGGTCTTCCTGCTGACAATGTCGTGATGGTGGCGAGCCCTGGTGTTGGTGTTCAGCACGCCAATGAGCTGCGTCTCGATGGCGTCGCGCAGGATCAAGTCGGCCAGCACGTCTATTCGACGAAATCAGCCGTCGACCCCGTGCCGGCGTTCACCAACTTCGGCAACCCGATGGCCGACGCGATCGATCCGCTCGGCCCGGACCCGACAACCGGGTGGTTTGGTGGTCAGCGGTTCGAGTCGAACGCGAACGCTGGTCACAGTGACTACTGGGAGTATGAGTCCAAATCTCTTCGGGGCATGGCGAGTATCATCGCGGGCGGCAGGCCGGGATCATGAATGTCCGCCGGACGAAGATGGTGCGCTCACGCCTCGCTATAATGGCCACAGTGATGATGACTGTCGTCGCCGCGTGTGGAGGGAACGAGATGAAGGCCACGATTTCAGTGGCGGACGGGCAAGCGAACGCCTCCAAATATACCAAGGATGCGGCCGCGGAAACTTTTCCGCCGGGTTTTTCCCTGGAGGAGAAGCCGTCTCAGTCAATGCCTTGCACGGACGTGTCCGACAAGACGACCGGTCAAATCAGAGCGGATGCCAGCTTTTTGGTCAACGGGATCGACAGTGCGCAAAACAACAGCTACTTCGATAAACTGAAGAGTTGGTGGGCGTCGCACGGCTGGACTCCGGTAACCGACAGCAGGCCGGGTGACATGTTCATCAACGCTGCCAGGGACGGGTATCTCATGAGCTTGCAGGCCAGTATGCAAGGAAAACTTTTCATCGGAACGAACACTCCGTGCTTGTGGCGAAACGGTACGCCTGATCAGACGAGTTAGAGTGGCGTTTCTTCAGATTTTCTGCCTGCATTCGGCCCGGCTGCCCGGCCTAGCCTGGTGACGGAATTCCGGGTCACTGGGCGAAGAAGCCGACGAGGACCGGGGCGAGGACCTTCGTCTTCACCATGTGCGTCTGGCCGTCCAGGGTGCGGACGGTGGTCCCGAGCTGCGCGGCCAGCGCGGCGACGCCGTTGCGCATCCACTGTGGACTCTTCCCGCCGTCGGCCACCAGCACCGGCACCGCGATCCCGGACCACCGGCCTTCGGGCAGCGGGCGGCCGGCCTGGTTGCCGTCCATGATCTCGGCGTCGTAGCGCAGCGTGTGCGCGACGCGCTTGAGCTTCGGCCACGCGGGCATCAGGCGCATCATCGTGGCCATCCAGCCGGGCAGGCCGACGGCCTCGGTCATGAACATCTTGATCGCGTCGCCGGGACGGCCGTTCTCGACCGCCGCCGTGGCGCGTTCCGGGTAGTCGGCGGGCACTGGAGGCCGGGTGCCGTCGACGACGAACGGCGGTTCGTAGACCGCGAGTCGCCGTACGGCCAGGCCGCGGTGCGCGGCTTCGAGAGCGAGCGCGGCGCCCGATGAGATGCCGTACAGGGAGACCTCGCCGCCAGTTTCCTTGATCACCGCCGCCAGGTCTTCGATTTCGCGGTCCACCGAATACGGCCCGGTGTCGGTGCTTTCGCCGCGTCCGCGGCGGTCGTAGGTGTACACGGTGAAGCGGTCGGCCAGGGCCGCGGCCAGCGCGTCGTTCGGGCCTTGGCCGCGATAGCACATCGCGCCGTCGACCAGGACGAGCGCGGGTCCCTGCCCGACGCGGCTGTAGGCGATGGTCGTGCCGTCGGCGGAAACCACGGTGTTCATGACGTCTGCTCCGTTCTGCTGGGTCACTGTCGACGACTACGTTCGCACCGAACTATCGAGCTGTCAAGACAAAAAAAATTGTCGGTAGCACGCGCTGACGTCGCGGCAGGGAAAAGCGCAGGTCAGACGCCGCGGCGCAGGGTGATGAGAGTGATCTCGCTGGGCGCGAAGACCCGGAACGGCGGGCCCCAGAACCCGGTGCCGCGGCTGTTGTAGAGCTGGGTGCGTTCGCCGTGGCGGCTCAGTCCGCCCAGCGTCGGCTGGTCGAGTCGCACGAGCAGGTGGAACGGCCAGATCTGGCCACCGTGGGTGTGCCCGGAGATCTGCAGGTCGATCCCGGCCTCCGCGGCCTGGACGACCTGTTTCGGCTGGTGCGCCAGCAATACCACCGGCACGTCGGACGGCACGCCGTCGAGCGCGGCGGGCAGGTCCGGGCCGTGGCCGGGCAGCCCGGACCCGGCGCCGGTCGGATCGTCGATCCCGGCGAACAGGATCCGGTCGCCGCCGCGTTCGACCAGCGTGCTCCGGTTGTGCAGGGTGTCCCAGCCGAGCCCGGCCATGTGATCGAGCCACGCCTGCGCTTCGCCGAAGTACTCGTGGTTGCCGGTGATGTAGAACCGGCCGAGCCCGGCCTGGACGCTGGCGAGCGGGTCGACCTGCTTGCGTCGTCGCGCCACCGAACCGTCCGCGAGATCCCCGGCGTGGCACACGACGTCGGCGTTCAGTCCGTTGACCACCGCGACGACGCGCTCCGACCACTTCGTCCGGTCCAGCGGCCCGAAATGCGTGTCGGTGACGACCGCGATCCGCAGCCCGTCGATACCGGGCCCGATCCGGGGGAGGACGACGTCGACCTCCTTGACCGGCGGGATCCGCATCGCCGCGCGGTTGCCCGCGACGAGCAGCACGACGGCGACGGCCGCGGTCACCACGGCGACCGTCCGCGCCGGATCGTCCACACCGGACAGGACGAGCACGAGCCGCACCAGCTGGCCCAGCACGCTCCAGGTGAACAGCACCCAGACGACGCCGAGCAGGATGTCGCCGGTGCGGGCGGCCGCGTCGAGCTGGCGCGGGCCGTGCCCGAGGATCATCAGCGCCGGGAGCGCGAGCAACGCCGCCGCGAAGACGACGGTGCCGATGGTGAACCCCGCCGCGGACCAGTCCGGGGCGAGCACGAGCGACAGCCACGGCACGCCGAACAGCAGCAGCGGCGCCAGGATCGGCACGACCACGCGGAGATAACGACCCATCGCACTGCCTGCTTTCCACCGAACCGGATATACCCAGCGTAGTCGAAAAGCGGAGATGGTTCGTCCGGGTCAGTCCCAGGCCTCGGGGAGCCGCTCCACCGTGTAACCGACGCGGCTGGTCGTGCCACGCGGGTCGGTCAGCTCGACGCGCCAGCCGTCGGCGAACTGGTCGACGCCCTCGATCATCGGGATCGTGCCGCTCAGCACCACGGTGCCCGGCCGCAGCAGCCCGTGCTCGCGCAGCTGCTCCACCCAGTACGACGGCGGGAGCAGCTGGGCGAGCGTGCCGTCCTGGACGAGCCGCTCCTCGTTCTGGTCGGCGCTGCCGTGGCGGACCCACGCCTTGAGCGTGAACGCGTCCAGTTCGTCGGCGATGTCCGCCAGCGGCCACGCGAAGTCGCCGAGCAGATCCGGCGCGGACTGCTTGCTCCACGCCACGCCGTGGACCTCGAGCGCCCGGTCGGTGTGGTCGCAGGCCGCGGTGAGCAGCAGATCGTCGGCGTCCTCCCCGACGATCAGCGCCCATTCCGCCTCGCCCGACGTCCGCGCGTGCGGCACTTGCACGGTCCCGGCCTGGCTGACGAGGTTCGACGACAGCGGGTACAGGGTCGGTACGCGCGTCGGTGCCGGGACGCCCAGCGCGGCGAGCTCGTCCACGTGGTGCTGGACCTGCGCGGTGTCACGGCCGGCGTACCCGCCGTTCAGCGCGTAGCGCACCTCGATCTCGCGCACCGCGCCGCCGGGGACGGTGAACCGGACCAGGTTCCGCCGGTCGGTGCTCGGCGCGCTGATCTGGGTTTCGGTCACGTTACTGCCTCCAGGAATTCGGAGCGGGGACTTGCGTAGACACGTTGTATACAGCAAGTATGGGGCAGCCGCCAAGGAGGTACCAGTTCCATGTCTCAATCCCCACAGCTCGATGTGGCGCCGCCGCGCGCGCAGCGCCGCAGCCTGTACAAAGCCTTCGCGGCGAGCCTCTCCGGCACGTCGCTCGAGTGGTACGACTTCGCCGTCTACAGCTCGGCCGCCGCACTGGTCTTCGGTGACCTGTTCTTCCCCACCAGCGAGCCGCTGACCGGCACGTTGCAGGCCTTCGGGACCTACGCGGTGGGCTACATTTCCCGTCCGCTCGGCGGCATCGTCTTCGGCAGGCTCGGCGACGTCATCGGCCGCAAGAAGGTGCTGGTCGCGACGCTCCTGCTGATCGGCGTCGCGACGTTCGGCATCGGGCTGCTGCCGACGCACGCCTCGGCGGGTGCCCTCGCGCCCGCGCTGCTCGTGCTGCTGCGCTTCGCCCAGGGTGTCGGCGTCGGCGGTGAGTGGGGCGGCGCCGTATTGCTCAGCAGTGAGTTCAGCGAGACGTCGAAGCGTGGCTTCTGGGCTTCGGCCGCTCAGGTCGGCCCGCCGCTGGGCACGTTGCTGGCCAACGGCGTCCTCGCGATCCTCGCCGGTGTCCTGACGCCGGCCCAGTTCCTCGGCTGGGGCTGGCGGATCGCGTTCCTGCTGTCGGCCGTGCTGGTCGCGTTCGGTCTGTGGATCCGCGCCAGTCTCGAGGAAACCCCGGTGTTCCGCGAGCTGGCCGAACGCGGTGAGCGCCCGGCCGCGCCGGTCCGGGAGGTCTTCCGCACGCAGCCCCGCGCGCTGACCGCCGCCGTGCTGTCGCGGGTCGGCCCGGACGTGCTGTACGCGATGTTCGCCGTCTTCGTGCTGACGTACGCGACCAAGACGCTGCACATGAGCCGAGGCGAGGCCGTCACCGCGGTGCTCGTCGGCTCCGCGCTTCAGGTCGGGCTGATCCCCTTGGCGGGCTGGCTTTCCGACGCCTACGGCCGCAAGCGCGTTTACGCGATCGGCACCATCGGCGGCGCCGTGTGGAGTGTCCTGTTCTTCGCGATGGCGCAGGGCGGAATGGTCTCCCTGCTCATCGGCGTGATCGGCGGATTGTTCTTCCACTCGCTCATGTACGGCCCGCAGGCGGCGTTCGTCTCCGAACAGTTCCACGCGCGCCTGCGCTACACCGGCAGTTCGCTCGGCTACACCCTGGCCGGTGTCATCGGCGGCGCGATCGCCCCGCTGGCGTTCACCTGGCTGCTCGCCGAGACCGGTTCGGGCTACGTGATCGCGGCGTACATCGCCGTCGCGTGCGTGGTGACGCTGGCCGGGCTCGGTCTCGGCCGCGCGGTGGTCGACGACGTCGACGAAGTGCCGGACCAGCAGGCGACCCTGGCGGGGAAGTGACCCGGTCAGCCCTGCATCAGCATGTTGCCGGTGGCGTCGAGGTGGCGTTTGATCGCCGCCTCGGCGCCGGCGGCGTCCCCCGCGGCCAGCGCGTCGACGATTTCCTGGTGCTCGGCGAGGACTTCCCGGCGCCGGTCGTCGCTGCGTTCGAGCGCGACCACGCCGAGCAGCACGTGCCGGGCGCGCAGGGTCTCGTACAGCCGGGCGAGCACGCTGTTGTCCGCGGCGCCGACGAGCAGCGCGTGGAACTCGCTGTCCAGGTCGATGAAGGCGCGCGCGTCGTCGGCGACTTCCCGCTGCCGCTCGATCAGCCTCGCCATCTCCGCGGCGGGAGCGCGGCCCGCGGCCAGCGACGTAGTGGCCGCCCAGCATTCGATCACGGCGCGGGCCTGCATCAGCTCGGCGATCTGCCTGCCCGGCAACGGCGTGACGAACGCGCCGCGGTGCGGCACCAGCTGGACGAGGTCCTCGGCGGCCAGCATCAGCAGCGCTTCCCGCACCGGAGTGCGCGAAACGCCGACGCTCGTGGCCACCGCCTGCTCGTTGATGAACGTGCCGGACACCGCCGGATCGGTCAGGACGGTCGACCGCAGGTACTGGTACGCCCGATCCCTGCCCGAACCCCCGTCAGAACGCATACCACATGTATACAGGCTGGGAGGCCTCGATGACCGGAAACCCCACCACACTGCGGATCGCCGCCGCCCAGATCGCGGGCGGCACCGACCCGCTGGCGAACCTCGCGGCGATCGAGGACGCCGTCGGGCGGGCAGCCGGGCGCGGCGCGGAACTGGTCGTCCTGCCGGAAGCGGCGATGGCGAGTTTCGCGGCGGATCCGCGGGAAGCGGCGGAACCGCTCGACGGCCCGTGGGCGAGCGGTGTCCGCAAAATCGCCGCGGCGCATGAAGTCGTTGTCGTGGCCGGGATGTTCGAGCCCGCCCCGGACGGCCGCGTGCACAACACCCTGCTGATCACCGGCGGCGGTCTCGAAACCGCGTACCGGAAGATCCACCTGTACGACGCCTTCGGCTCGCGGGAGTCGGACACCGTCGCCCCAGGTACCGAGCTGGTCCAGGTGGAGCTGGGTGGCGTCCGGATCGGCTTCGCGACCTGTTACGACCTGCGCTTCGCCGACCACTTCACCGCGCTCGGCCGCGCCGGCGCCGAACTCGTCGTCGTCCCGGCGTCGTGGGGTGCCGGGCCCGGCAAGGAAGAGCAGTGGGACCTGCTGACCCGTGCCAGGGCCCATGACGCGCAGGCCTGGCTGCTCGCGTGCGATCAGGCCTGGACGCCGCCGTCCGGCGCCGATCCGCTCGGCGTCGGACGGTCGGTGCTCGCCGATCCGCTGGGCGCGGTACACACCCGGCTGGGCGGCGGCCCCGGCCTGCTCGTCGCCGATGTCGACGTCGAGACCGTGCGCGCGGTCCGGCAACGGGTCCCGGTCCTCGGCTAGCTCGCCCGGTTTTCCCGCCAGTTCGCGACCGCCTCTTCGACGTCGACCATCGCGACGGCGAGGGGCGGTCCGAGCTGGGGCTCCCGGTAGGCCTTGAGGATCCGGGCGTTGAGGTCTTCGACGATCTCGCGGACGCTTTTCTCGGTGCGCTCCTTGGCGAGTTTCGCCGGAAGGTCCTGGATTTCCTTCGGCAGCGCGAGGGACGGCGGCAGCATGTCGGACACGTCGAGGCCGTTGTCCCTGACCTGCCGCATCATCCAGTCGGTCGCGGCGTCCCGCCCGCTGGATTTCGGCAGTGGCTTGCCCGCGCCGGGCAGGTTTTCGAAGTCACCGCGTTTTTCCGCGATGGAGATCTGCTTGTCGACCCAGAACCCGAACGACGCCCCCGGCGGCTTGCGCTTCGTCATCCCCGTCTCCTCCCGTCCTGGTACTCAGGGTACCGATTTCCGGCCGCGCGAGCCGTATAACGTACGGAAAGCCGCCGGTCGCGTACGATCCCCCGGGGACAGCGGCGGCCGGCGCGAGGAGCTTGGACACAGATGACGGTCGAGCACAACGGCGCCGAGGACATCGACCGCGCGCTGGCACTGCTGTGGCACGTGCGCGAGCAGCACCCCGAACCCGTGCGCGGGCGCCGTCCGCGGCTGGCCGTCGGCCGGATCGTCGAGGTGGCGATCGGCGTCGCGGACGCCGAAGGGCTCGTCGCGGCGTCGATGCACCGTGTGGCCAAGGAACTCGGGGCCGGGACGATGACGCTCTACACCTACGTTCCCGGCAAGGCCGAGCTGCTGGACCTCATGGTCGACCAGGTCCTGTCCGAACGCCGCCTGCCCGGCCCCGGCGACGAGCGGCCCGCCGACTGGCGTACCCAGGTGCTGCTCTACTCCGACCGCACGCGCGAGATCTACCGCCATCATCCTTGGCTGCGCGAGGCCTCCCGGGTGCGGCCCGCGCTCGGGCCGGGGCACCTCGCCGGACAGGAGTATTTGCTGTCCATTTTGGACTCTCTCGGGCTCGAGGCGGCCCAGGTCACCGCGGCGGCGGGCGCACTGGGCACCTACATCGACGCGAATGCCGCGCTGGAGGCGGAAAGCGCGCACCTGGAGCGGGTCACCGGCCAGTCCGACGACGCCTGGTGGGACCAGCGTTCGGTGTTCTGGCACCGGTACTTCCCGGTCGAGCGGCACCCCACGATGGCGCGGGTGTGGGAGAACGGCGGCTTCGTGCTGACCGCGGCCGAGCAGGCGGCCCAGGCCTACGACTTCGGCCTGAACCGCCTGCTCGACGGCATCGAAGAACTCGTCGCCTAGCTCACTTCGCCGACGTCGTCGTGGTGCTGCTCGACGACGTGCTGCTGCTCGTGGGTGCGGTGGCGGGCGTCGTCGTGGTGCTGCTCGACGGCGGTGTCGCGGGCGGAGTGCTGCTCGACGGGGGTGTCGAGCTGCTCGGCGGCGTGGACGGGGGAGTCGACGGCGGTGTGCTCGGCGTGGACGGCGTCGTCGGGGTGGTGGTCGGTGTCCCGGTGGGCGGGAGGGTGCTGCCCGGCGGCGTGCTTCCGGGGTTGCCGGGGCCGGGCGGGGGTGGCGGTGTGCTGCCCGGCGGGGCCGGGGGCGGTGCCACGGCGCCCGGCGCGCCTTCGGCGGGGTGGCTCGGCGGGGCGCCGATCGGCACCTCGCTGTCGGGCAGCTGTGCCACGCCGCCCCGGTAGGCGGCGGCCCACGCCATCACCGTGTCCACATAGGACTGCGAGTTGTTGTACCGGCGCACCGCGATCCGCTGGACCTCGATCGAGGACAGGTCGAGGTTGCCCGAGCACAGGTAGCGGCCGGCGGCGAGCGTCTCGTCGTAGACGTTGTTCGGATCGGAAACGCCGTCACCGTTGCCGTCGGAGGCGTAGGCGCGCCAGGTGCCGGTGATGAACTGCATCGCGCCGACCGCGTGGTCCCACACCGGGTCGCCGGTGAACACGCCGCCGTCGGTGGCCGGGATGGCGGCGAACCCGCCAGTGCCGTTGAGGGCGGGGCCGAGGATGCGCTCGAGCGTGTTGCCCTTGGCGTCGACGTAGCCACCGCGGGCGTGGTTGGACTCGATGCGGCCGATGCTGGCGAGCAGCTGCCAGTCGATGTGGCAGTTCGGCTGCTCCCTGGCCATGATGTCGGCCGCGTTCTTGTACGCCTTGAGCATGCTGGCGGGGATCCCGAGCGGGCCGGACACCCCGGCGGACCCGGAGGAGGCGTGCGCGCCGGGCGCCATGAGCGGCTCGGGCACCGGGGGCTGCGGCAGGCTGCCGTCGACCGCGACGGGCGGCATCACGACGTCAGGTACGCGAGCGGGCGCGGCCTGGTCGGCCGGCTTCTGGCCGTCCGGCGCCTGGTGCGCCACCGGGGAGATCAGGCCGCTCGCGGTGATCGTCGGCAGCACGGCCAGCGCGCCGCCCGCCAGCGCCGCGGCGGTCCGTTGCCGGACCGAACGCGCTTTTCGTGGCCGGTGCTTCGGCATGCTCACACCCCGTTCCTCGAACTCCGTTGTCCTGCCCGGTCACCCGCTCGCCGAGTTACCGGCGGGTATGGGAAAGCTATCCGATCAAAGCAAATTTTGGTGCTTTGCCAAGCGAAAACCGGGGATTTCGGCGAAGTTCGTCCGTCTGGCATAAAACCAACGTCGTAAATTTGTCACCTTTACGCGGGCTTCACGCACTCTCGCTCCTGGTTTCCGTCTTCTGTCCATAGTGGACATGCCGGTGCGTGGCCGCGCCGTCGATGCCACCTTACGGGTGCGCGGCGCCGGTTGGGTGACCCGCGCGGCAGCCCGCGACGAACCTGAGGTGATCGGCACGTGTCGGCCGGGTGCCGCTCGGGCTGGTGGGCCGGGTGCCGAGGGACGCCCTGGGTGCGTTGGCCGCACCGAGGGACGCCCTTGGTGCACTGAACGCACCGAGGGCGTCCCTCGGCACATCCGCCGTCGCGTGACGCGGCAGGGCAGGGCGAGCGTCCTGAACGACGCGTTCGCGACGTTGAGCGTCCCGAACGGAGCGTTCGCGACACCGTGGCCCGCCCCGCAGCCGCACCGCGCGCGCGAAAACCTGCACGCTCTTTGACGAAAGCTGCGCAAAACCGCGATTGACTATGCAGAAACCTGCAACTACGGTGGTGCTTGTTGCGCACTCGACCGGCACGGATGGGGAGTTCATGAGCGGAACCTTCATGGCGGAGGAGATCGCGAGCCAGCCCGCGCGCTGGCGCGCGGCCGCGGCCCAGGCCTCGGACTTCGCCGAAAAGCTGCCCGCCGCGGGGGCCAGGGTGGCGATCGTCGGCTGCGGGACGTCCTGGTTCATCGGCCAGGCCTACGCGGTGCTGCGCGAAAGCGCCGGGCTGGGGGAAACCGACGCGTTCGCGGCGTCGGAGTTCCCCGTCGGCCGGAAGTACGACCACGTCATCGCGCTGTCGAGGTCCGGGACCACGACCGAGGTTCTCGGCCTGCTCGCGAAGCTGCGCGGCACACTCCCGACCACCGCCATCACCGGTGTGCCCGCCGAGATCGCGGAGTCGGTGGACGCCGTGGTCGATCTGTCGGTGGCCGATGAGCGCTCGGTGGTCCAGACCCGGTTCGCGACCACCGCGCTGGCGGTGCTGCGCACCCATCTCGGCGAGGATCTCGCCCCGGTGATCGCCCAGGCCGAGCAGGTGCTCGCGCAGCCGGTCGACGACGCGCTGGCGTCGGCCGGCCAGTTCAGTTTCCTCGGCACCGGCTGGTCGGTCGGGATCGCCAACGAGGCGGCGCTGAAGTTCCGCGAGGCCTGTCTGTTCTGGACCGAGTCCTATCCCGCGTGGGAATACCGCCACGGGCCGATCAGCATCAGCGAACCAGGACGCGTGACCTGGATGTTCGGCCAGGCGCCCGAAGGGCTCGCCGCCGACGTCGCCCGCGCGGGCGGGCGGTTCGAGGAGAGCGGTCTCGACCCGCTCGCCGACCTCGTCCGCGCGCAGCTCGTCGCGGGGGAGATCGCCCGGCGCAAGGGCCTCGATCCGGACAATCCCCGCAGCCTCACCCGTTCCGTCGTGCTCACCTGAGCCATGCCCCGATTGGTCGCGGCGCTCGACGTTGGCGGTACCAGCGTGAAGGCGGCGGTGTACGAGCCGGTTCCGGGCGGGTTGCGGCAGGTCAGCGGCCTGCGGCGGCCGACGGCACGCGGCGGTGATCCGGCGAGGGCGGTCGCCGATCAGGCGGGGAAGCTGATCCGCGAGCTGACGGAGTCGGCGGGGCCGCTCGCCGCGGCCGGGGTCGTGGTCCCGGGCATCGTCGACGAACATGCCGGGGTCGCGCGGTTTTCGGCCAACCTCGGCTGGCGGGACGCGCCCCTGCGCGAGTTGCTCGCCGACCGCGCCGGCGTCCCGGTGGCGTTCGGCCACGACGTCACCGCCGGCGGGCTCGCGGAGTACCGGATCGGCGCCGCGCGGGGCTTCACCGACGCGGCGTTCGTGCCGGTCGGCACCGGGATCGCCGCCGCCCTGATCCTCGGCGGCCGTCCGCACCGCGCGGGTGGCCGCGCCGGGGAGCTGGGGCATCTCGACGTCGGGCACGACCTGGTGTGCGGCTGCGGTGCCATCGGTTGTCTCGAAGCCGTCGCGTCCGCGGCCGCGCTGGCGCGGCGCTATACCGACCGTTCCGGCCGCGCCGCCGACGGTGCGCGAGAGGTGATGGCCGCCGCCGCGAACGGAGATCCGGACGCGGTGGCGGTACTGGACGACGCGGTCGCGGCGCTCGGCGACGGCCTGCGCCAGCTGGTCACTTTGCTCGCCCCCGAGGTCGTCGTCTTCGGCGGCGGCCTGTTCGGCGCAGGCGAGGGGCTGCTGGAGCGCGTCCGCCGTCGCACCGCCGAACGGCTCACTTTCCAGCGTATGCCGGAACTCCGCCGCGCGGAGCTCGGCGACGAGGCGGGGTGCCTCGGTGCGGGCCTGCTCGCGGCCGACCTCGTGGGAGTCTCCTCGTGATCCTCACCGTGACACCGAACAGTGCGCTCGACGTGACGTACACAGTGGACGGTCTACGGCCGGACTCCGTGCACCGCGTCCGGGAAATGCGGGCCAGAGCCGGCGGCAAGGGGATCAACGTCGCGCGGGTGCTGCACACGCTCGGCGAGGACGTCCGCGCGGTGGCGACGGCCGGTGGTGCGACGGGAAACGCTTTCACCGCCGAACTCTCCGAAGCCGGGATCCCGGCGGACCTCGTCCCGGTCGGCGGGGAGACCCGGCGGACGACGACCATTTTGTCCACTGTGGACGACACGGTCACGCTGTTCAACGAACCAGGACCGGACCTGAGCGCACAAGAGTGGACGTCCCTTGTGGACACCGTGGGGCGGCACACCCCGGACGTGCTCGTCTGCTCCGGCAGTCTTCCGCCCGGCGCCGGAGGGTATGCCGAGCTGCTCACCACGGGCGTCCCGGCCATTCTCGACACTTCCGGCGCGGCACTGACCGCAGGGCTGAGCGGGCGGCCGAGCGTGGTCAAGCCCAACCTCGCCGAACTCCGCGAGGTCACCGGTCGCGCCGATCCGGTGGCGGCGGCCACGGAACTCCGGAGCAGAGGCGCCGGGACCGTGGTCGTCTCGCTGGGCGCGGACGGTCTGCTCGCGGTCACCGAACACGGCGTCTGGCAGGCCGCGCCGTCGAAAACGTTGACCGGCAACGCCACCGGCGCCGGGGACGCGGCCGTCGCGGGCATCGCGCTGGGGATCGCCGGGGGCGAGCCGTGGCCCGGCATCCTCCGACGCGCGGTCGCGTTGTCCGGTGCCGCCGTCCTCGGGCCGCTGGCCGGGGACATCGACCTCGCGCACTACCGGCGTGAACTCGGCGCCGTGGTGGTGCGTGCCCTTCCGAACTGAGGAGTCCCATGCCTTTGGTATCCGCCGGCGAGATCGTCGGCCCCGCCGTCAAGGACGGCCGCGGCTGCGGTGCCTTCAACGCGATCCAGCTCGAACACGTCACCGCGATCATCGCGGGCGCGAGCCGCGCCGGAACCCCGGTGATCGTGCAGCTGAGCCAGAACGCGGTCAAATACCACGGCGCGCTCGCACCCATCGGCAGCGCCGCGCTCGCCGCCGCGCGGGCCGCCGACATCGGTGTCGCCGTCCACCTCGACCACGCCGAGGCGCCGGAGCTCGTCCGCGAGGCCGTCGAACTGGGCTTCGGCTCGGTGATGTTCGACGCGTCCACAATGGACTACCAGGACAACCTCGCGGCGACGCGGGACATCGCGGCCTACTGCCATGACCACGGCGTCTGGGTGGAGGCCGAACTGGGCGAGGTCGGCGGGAAGGACGGCGTGCACGCGCCAGGCGCGCGGACGGATCCGGACGAGGCCGCCGAGTTCGTCGCGGTCACCGGGGTGGACGCGCTCGCGGTCGCCGTCGGCAGTTCGCACGCGATGCTGACCAGGGACGCTTCGCTCGACCTCGAACTGATCGCCAGGCTGCGCGAGCGGGTGCCGGTGCCGTTGGTGCTGCACGGTTCGTCCGGGGTCCCCGACGACGGCCTCGCCGCGGCGGTGCGTGCCGGGATGACGAAGATCAATATCGCGACGCAGCTCAACAAGGTGTTCACCGCCGCGGCGGTGGCGTACTGGCGTGACCATCCGGAGCGGGTCGATCCCCGTAAGTATCTGGGCGCGGCACGGGACGCGGTGGCGAGCGAGATCGAGCGGTTGCTGGGTGTGCTCGCGCCGGGTCACGAGGAGGTCGCGAAATGACGATTGTGCAGTCTTTCCTGGGTCAAGTTGTTGACAGCTGCGTGAAACCGAACAAAACTGCGCGCTAACGCGCAAGAAGTGTGCGATAGCTGACTCTCTGATCGGGTGGTGGCCATGCGGATGGCACGGGGCAGGTCCGGGAAAGTACTCACGTTGACGACAGGCGCCGTGCTCACCATGGCGCTGGCCGGATGCGGCGGCGGTGACGCGGGCACGGGCGACGGGGGCGGCGCGAACGCGCTGCCCGGCGTCGACCAGTACCTCAACGCGCCCTGTCCGGAGGCGGGCGCGAAACCGCAGACGGACAAGGAGTTCACCTACTGGGCGATGTGGACCGCCGACGAGCCGCAAGGCAAGGTGCTGCAGAAGGCGTTCAAGTGCTTCACCGAGAAGACCGGCGTCAAGGTCAACGTGCAGTGGCTGGGGCGCAAGGCCTACACCCAGAACATCGCTCCGGCGCTCAACACCGACAACGTGCCGGACCTGTTCGACCAGGACGTCAGCAAGGTCAGCGCCGCGATCGTCTCGGCGGGCGGCACGCAGAGCGTCGACGACGTCTTCGACCTGAAGGTCGGTGAAGGCGACAAGAAGGTCAAGGACGTCCTCACCCGCACCTCGTACGACTTCCCGCAGAACAAGGACAAGGAGGGCAAGACCTTCCTGGTGCCGTACGAGATGCTCTCGAACGCCTGGTGGTACAACAAGGCGCAGGCCAAGGATCTCGTCGCGCCGAAGACCGTGGATGAGCTGTACGGGTTGTTCGACAAGGCGAAGGCCGAAGGCAAGGCCGCGATCGCGCAGGACGGCGACATCCCGTTCTACAACATGTACTTCTTCACCCAGTTCGCCGAGCGCTACGTCGGCGCCGGCGGGGTGGCCAAGGCGGCCAGTGACCCGACCGGCCAGGCGTGGAAGACCGACCCCGGATTCCTCAAGGCCGCCGCGGAAACCGCGAAGCTGCCGAAGCACCTCATCGACGGCTGGGACGCGGCGAAGTTCCCGCAGGTGCAGCAACGCTGGGCCGACGGCGACGCGCGGTTCCTCTACATGGGCACGTGGGCGCCGAGCGAGACCCGCGAGTACCTCGACAAGCAGGGCGCGGGCACGAAGCTGGAGTACGGTTCGTTCCAGTTCCCGATGCCGCCGGGCGCCACGCACGACACGGTCGAGCAGATCCCGATCGGGTTCGCGGTGACCAAGAAGGCCAAGCATCCCGAGGCCGCCAAGGCGTTCATCGCCTACTTCCTCAACAAGGACATCCTGTCCGGCATCCCCGCCGTCGCGGACAACCTGGTACCCCGCACCGATCTTGCCGTACCCGACGACCTGAAGCAGGCCAAGGCCGCGCTGGACGACGAGAAGAAGGAGCACGTCCTGCAGTACGACGGAATCGACAGCCTCGCGGGTGGCAAGTGGCAGACCGAGGTCTTCGACCCGGCGGATCTTGCGCTGCTCAAGGGCCAGAGCACGCCGCAGCAGTTCATCGACCAGCTCGCCACCAAGGGCGCCGCGTTCTGGAAGAGCCAGGGCTGATGACCGCTGTCGCGGAAGAGGGGGGGGGGGGGGGCCCCCCCCCCCCGGGGGGGGCGCCGTGGCCCCAAAAGCGGCGGGTGGGGGGGGGGGTGGGGCCCGCGGGGGGGGGGGTGGGGTGGGGGGGGGTTTAA
>NZ_JBHYIQ010000023.1:107218-117000 GCF_042739895.1 Amycolatopsis sp. NPDC059021 | reverse complement strand
ACTCACTCACTGCGCGCGCCAACACCTAAGTCTGCTCGACTGTGAGCTCTGCGGTTCCGCTCCCCCACACCACCCCCCCCCACCCCCCCCACCACACCACTGTCGCCGATCGGCGACGGTGAAGAACGCTCGCTCCACAGTGGCCAGACACTGATCGGCGTTCCTCACTGTCCACACCAGACAGTGAGGAACGCCGACGCGAGAAAGGGAAACGATGCTCAGATCTTTCCGGCGGGTCACACTCGTGGCGGCGCTCGTGGCCGGTGTGGCGACGGGCGCGACCACCATCGCGGCGTCGGCGTCGCCGATTTCGCCCGGGAACTCGATCCTGCCCGTGACCGCGCCGTCGCACGTGCTCGCGGACGGGCCGGGGTCGGTGATCAGTACCGCTCCGCTGCCGGTCGACAAATGGGTTCCGGGCTCGGGCGACGCGTTCGTCGTCACCTATCGTTCGACCGGCGTCGGCGGGGAACTGGCGACGGTGAGCGGATCGGTGTTCCTGCCGAAGGGACAGGCACCGCCGGGTGGCTGGCCGGTGGTGTCCTGGGCACACGGCACGACCGGGCTGGGCGACGGGTGCGCACCCTCCGTCGAGGGCCCGAGCCCGCGCACCCGCGACTACCTCGCCGCGTGGCTGGCGCAGGGCTACGCGATCGTGGCCACCGACTACCTCGGACTGGGCACCCCGGGCGTGCACCCGTATCTCGACGGCCGCATCGCCGCGTACGGCGTGGTCGACATGGTGCGTGCGGCGCGCTCGATCGTCTCGGCACTGTCGGACCGCTGGGTCGTGGTGGGGCAGTCGCAAGGGGGCCACGCCACGATGTTCACCGCGAACCTGGCCACCCGGTACGCGCCCGAACTCGACTTCCGCGGCGCGGTGGCCACCGGCGTCCCGGCCAATCTCCAGGGGCTGGTCCCCGCGATCGGCCCCGCGTTTCCGCCCACGCTGCTCGGCGCGGAAATGAAGAGCTACATCGCCTACATCCTGGCCGGGCTGCGGGCCGCTCGTCCCGACTTCGACCTGCGTTCCTACCTCACCCCGCTCGGCGAATCCGTCCTCACCGACGCGGAAACCCTGTGCGGCACGGAAATGGCCAAGCGCATGGCCGACGTCGGCCTGGGCGAGATGTTCACCCGGCAACTCGGCGAACCCTTCCGCCAAGCCTGGGACGCGATCTACACCATCCCGGCCACCGGCTACGACCGGCCGTTCTTCATCGCCCAAGGCGACAAGGACACCGTGGCGTTCCCGTTCCTGACGAAAAGACTGGTCGACGACCTGGCCGCCAACGGGCAGCCCTGCACCTACCGGACCTACCCGGCCGACCACGGCGGCACGCCGGTCGCCGCGCTGCCGGACACCACCGCCTTCGTCCGCACCCTGTTCGCGGCGTGACCCGGCACGGCGGCCGAACACCCCGGCCGTGTCCTCAATGGACTGTGCGGTGCCGAGCCTGGGGTACCTGGCGAAGACACACTATCAATCACGAAGTGCGGCTGGAGTACTAGAGGTCCAGGAGGAGCCGACGTCCGCACGCACGGGACACACAGATCATCATCGTGTCGTTCGCAGCCCGTTCTTCCTCGGTGAGCACCGAGTCCCGGTGCTCGGGGACACCCTCGAGCACCGCCGTCTCGCACGTTCCGCAGACGCCTTCCTGACAGGAGGATGGCACGAGCACTCCGGCGTCCTCGAGTGCCTCGAGGATCGAGCGGCCGGCCGGCACCGTCAGCGTGATCCCCGAGCGCGCGAGTTCGAGGTCGAAACTGGTGCCGGGGCCGTTGCCTTCCCGGGGTGAGAACCGCTCCAGGTGCAGGTCGACGGAGGACCGCACCGCGTGGCACCGCTCGGCATCGGCCAGCAGGGCTTCGGGTCCGCAGCAGTACACACTGGTGCCGTCGGGCGCGTCGGCGAACAGTTCCGACAGCTCGGGCAGGCCGGTTTCCGCACGCGGGCAGATGGTCACGCGATCCCCGTACTTTTGGCCGAGTTCCTCATGGAATGCCATTGACGAGCGCGTGCGCCCGCCGTACATCAGCCGCCATTCGGCACCCGACTCGTCCACGGCCGCGATCATCGGGACGATAGGTGTTATTCCGATGCCGCCCGCGATGAACAGATACCGCTTCGCGGCCACGAGCGGGAAATGGTTACGCGGCCCACGGATCCGGACCAGATCGCCGGCGCGGAGGTCGTCGTGCACGAACTCGGAGCCGCCCCGGCCGGCACGTTCACGGAGCACGGCCACCTGCAGCGTGGAACGATCGCCGGGATTCCCGCAGAGCGAGTACTGCCGCACCAGGCCGGGGCGGAGCACGAGGTCGACGTGCGCGCCGGGCCGCCACGGCGGCAACGGCTCTCCTCCGGGGTGCCGGAAGGTCAGCTGGACCACGTCGTCCGCGATTGTTTCCTTGCGTGCCAACAGAACCTCGAGGTCGATTTCGGTCTGGGCAAGTGAGTTGACGGTCATGACTCTCCCGCTCGTCCATATCGTTCCAGGAGAAGTAAAACCTCTTGCCAAAACAGGTGAGTGACTCGAATGTCACTTCCCTGTATCGCGATTCTCACGTTGCTCGGTTGATCCGGTGAGATTCTCGATGGTGGTGAAGGCAAATACCTTCCATTTTCGGGGAAATAATACCATAAAGCGCGATGCTCGCACATGCCGCGCTCAGCCGAGCGTGAACCGGAACGAAACCCGGCCGAGGTCGCTGCGTGACCACAGGCGGAGTATCGCGTAATGGTCCCGGGGCCAGACACACACGACGACGTTGAGTCCACGGGCGAACTGGGCCATCAGGTGCCGGAGGAACTCGCCTGCCTGGTCCGCGTCGAACGGTCCCTGCTGGGCCTGGAAGAACATCGTGCCGCGCGTCGACATCGCGAGGAGGACGTTGACGTCGCCGAAGTAGTCGCGGAAACCGGTCATCAGGTTCTGTCCGCTCGTGACCGGGCCAGGCCCGGAATCCTGCGGCTGGCGCGGTCTGGTCCAGGCGACCCAGACCGCGTCGGCGTCGCTCAGCCATTCGTCGCCGCGTATCGGCGTGCGCTGGCGGGGTGCGATCTCGGTGACGCGGCCGCGCATCAGGTCCAGTAGCCGTGATTCCTCGATCAGCCCCCAGCGGACCAGGTACTGCGAAACCGTCGTGGTGCTGATCAGGACGCCGAACTCCCGGTTGATCAGCTCGGCGATCGCCTGCCGGTTCCACAGGCGATGCGGCAGGCCGTGACGGTCCGGACGACCATCCACAATGGTCCGTACCGTCCAGGCCTGCTGGGCGGGGGTGAGGGCGTACTGCTCCCCGGGACGCCGGCCTCGCCGTTTCGGGCGGAACGCCTCGTCGCCCAGGCGCTGATAGGACGACACCCAGGCCCCGACCGTCTTTCTGGACACTCCGAGAAGACGCGCGACAGCGGCTCGGGTGCCCCCTGCCTCGACTGCCGCGACGGCACGTCGGCGGAGCTCTTCCAAGGCTTCCGCGGACAGGCTCCGTGCGTCACTACCGGCCATGTTCAAGCCCCGAATTGTGGCGAAAATCCGGTTCGCGCCGGATATCTTCGCGTAAACGAATCGTCACCGGTGACCGCTGGATCCGGCGGGTTCGTTACCGCTCGATTAACGGGATCGGTGTCGCGGGCTCAATGCGCACCTGCGTACGAAAAACGCGCTGACAATGCTGAGCGAGATGAGTGCGGCCAGTGCGGCGGGGAAGAGTTCGTCCTCCTTCACCGGCAGCGTCTCCGCGGAGCCGATGACGGGACGCGACGGCGCCGAGGCCGCCGCCAGCGCCGGGATTTCGGGCGAGCCCGGCACACCACCGGTGGTCATCGGGAACAGGGCGGCGCCCGGCGTCGGCTCCGTCGGCAGCGAGCCGAAGACCGCGCCGGCGGGCCCCGCGTCCGGCCGCGGCAGACGCAAACCGCCTCCGGCCGTGACCGCTCCGCCGGCGGCCGGGTTCCCGCCGTCACCACCACCAGGTCCGGCGGGTGCGGGAACAGGGGGAGTGGTCCCGTCCGGGAGCGGCGGGCGCGCGGCGCGGAGCAGGATGACGCACACCGAGGCGAGCGTGTTCCGCACGGCGGAGCCGAGCTGCCGGAGTACCGGGCCCAGCACCGAGATGTCGCCGAGCCGTGCGATGACCGCATCGGCGATCCGGGTTCCCGTGACCTCGGCCCGTCCATCGGGCACGGTGCCGATCGGGATGGGAGCCGTGCTCGCCCACGCCGTGCGAAAGGCGGGCGTCAGCAGGCCGAGCGGATCCAGCTCCGCGAGCGCTCGCACCACCGGTTCGGCCACCGACGCCGGGTCCAGCAGGACCGGTTGTCCCGGCGTGCCCTCGACGGTGCTCGAACAATGCGGTGCGGTCACGGGTTCGGCCGCGGCTATCGGGGCGTCGATCAGGCAAATCAGTGTCACCGCGCTCACGGCGAGAAAATGTCGTCCTCGCATGTGACTTCCTCTCCGGTTCAGTTCGACCAGCATCCGGTCAAGGCCGCATGAGCGTCGGGCCACTCTCGGGCGAGCAGCCGGACTTCCCGGGAGAGTTGCACCCGTAACCGCCTTCTGAACTCGATGAGTGCGTCCGGGGTGAACGGCCGTTCCCCGGCGAGGAAATGCAACAGGCCACGCTCGCTGAGCGCGACCAGTGCGTGGCCGTGACCGGCTTCGGTCGCCGATCGAGGATGAGTCCAGGTCACCAGGAGCGCACCGGGTGGGCAGTCACACCACCGCGTGAACACGCCCTCCCTCCTGATCAGCTCCCAGCGAATCAGGTAGTGGTCGATCGTGGATCCCGCGAGCGAGACGCCGAACTCGCGGCGGATCAGGTCCGTGACCGCTCTCCGTGTCCACAGTAGATAGGGAAGCCCGAGGTCGTCGGGTGGTCCACTCGCGATGACGGTGAGTATCCGGGTCTGTTGCGGCCTGGAAAGCGCGAGGCGCTCACCAGCCCGCCGGCCGCGCGTCTGCGGACGGAGAGCGGGCTCGCCACCGGTCCGGTAGGTGCGCACCCAGCTGCCGACCGCCTTTCTCGACACCCCGAACGAGCGTGCCACCTGAGTCTGCGAAACGCCGGACCGGACGGCGGCGACCGCCTGCCGCCTGAGCTGCTCCAACTCGTCCACAGCCAGGCTCCTGGCATCGACCGTGCCCGATCGCCGCTGAGTGTTCACCTGTGCCACCCCTTTTGGTTCTCGGGCACCGCCGGGTACCCGTACGACGGTCTGCTCGGCCTGTCGAAGACAGCGGTGGCGCGGCTACGATCGCGTGACGTCCGGTTCCCCTGCCACGTCGGTCATCCGCGCCTCGTGCACCGGACGCCTTCGCAGGATTGCCGCGGCCGCGGCTGCGAACCCGGCGGCGAGACCGGCACCTCCGAGCATGCGCGCCGGTGTGTCCGAAGTGGACCTATCCGGTGTTGTCACGGCGGTCTGCGGCACCACCGTGACGGTGGGTGCGGGGTGCGCCGGCTCGGGCTGTCCTTGGCGTACGGGATCGGACCAGAGAATCGTCCGGCCGTCGGAATAGGTTTGCCGGACGACGAAGCCGAGCGTGCCCGAGCCGGGCATCTTCGCGATCCGGACCGGGAAGTCCTCGAACGTTCCGGCCGGTATGACACCGCTTTCCCACACGATCGACGACACCGTGCCATCGGTCATCTCGTCGGCGTGGGCGGATTCGGCCCGCTGAGTGGTCGTCTGCTTCCGCACTTCGATCTTCCAGCCCGGCAGTGTCCGGGGGACCACGGAGCCAAGCGGATGGTCGGCGGGGAAGGTCACCTCGAGGCGTGTGGTGGTCACGTCGTCGCGTTCGCTGGGCACTCGGAAGGAGAGCACTGCCGGAACCCCTGCCGGAGTGCTGTCCGGACTGACCGAGATGTGGGCGGAGGCGATGGGCTGACAGGCGAACGTAGTGGCCGCACCGGTGAACACGACCACCGTGATGCGACGGGACCACCGGGAACGCGGTGCTCGCATGACTGTCCTTTCTCGAGCTTGCCGGCACACCAGGGCGGGTAATCGCCGAGTAACGACCGGGACACCGAGCGGAACCGGATTCGAACAATAAAGCGAACATGTGTAATCGGCTGGTTACGCGTCCGTTGCCTGTTTATTGCAGGAAGGAGCCCCAGGATTTTCACGGCTGTGACTTTCGGGGAAAACGACACGGCGCACCGTATGCCGACCCGGCTAAGGTAACACACGGCGACTCGTAGTGGTGATCCATTTTGGCGGGGTTTGAGCACTTCACCGCCGTGATACTCGCTCCGTTCACTCGATCGGTCGAGTAACATATTTGCGTCGAGGAGCATCATCCGGGCTACGGGAGGTGTTCCGGGTGCCACTGTAACCACAATTGTCGAGGGTGCGTGCGCACGCTGGGGATATGTCGAAAAATCTCATGTTTCGCCGAGATGAAGGAAAATGTTCGGCAGTGCGGTGAGGCTGCCCGGCGTGCTCTGGTCAGCTTTCCTCCTGTCGTGCCATGATGACCGTCCGCTGGAACAATTTCCGTACGAGCGTCCGAGGGAAAGGTGTGAAAAATCGACCCGTGTCCACTGATGGAGTTCGGCGGCCGCCGATGAGGGCCGCGCCTGGCAAAGTCGCGACGTACGGGGCGGCTCTGCTGGCAGCGGTGTCGTGTGTCTGGTCTTTGGGAGTCGTGCTGAGGGGAATGGCCGGCGACTCCGGAATTCAGGTGGCCGAGGTCCTGGTGCCGCCGCCCGCCGCCGGGCCGCCCGCCGAGAACGCCGGCCCGGTGTCGCCGGCGAATCCGGTTCCCGTCGCGCCATCCGGCCCGATTCCGGTGAGCGCTTTCCCGCCCGTCACGACAGGTGCGGGGCGCGCTATCGACGCCCCGGCCGGTGCGCCGCCGTCCACAACGCCGAGCTCGCCGATCCGTGAAAGTCCTCCTGTGTCAACGGAATCACCGTCGCCGCCCGTGTCGTCCACGCCGTCCGGCCCCTCGCGGCCACCCGTGCCGCCGGACCCCACGTACCCCACGGACCCCACGGTGCCACCGGCCCCCGCCCCGGCGGACCCTGTCCCGCCACCCGCTCCCGCGCCCCTCTGCACGCCGGACGACGTGGTCTCCTCTCTGCTCTGCACGGTGCTCAAGCTCCTCGCCGGCAACTGAGAAACATTTAATGAAGCCCCTTCTTCGACAATTATCTCCACTTGTCTCACCGTCGGATTTTGCGCGAGGAAAATAGATTTCATCACCTCGTAACAAGCCTTGGTCTCGCGTTGACCGGGGTTCGTGATTCACTTTCCTTCGTTCGGTCAAGCGCTGTCGATGCCTGGCCTCCCCGTCATAAGAGAGAAAGGAAATCCATGTCCGCTCCAGCTCCGCCGGGAATCCCGGTGAGGCGAACACGATTCAAGGTGGTGGCCGTGTTGGCCGCCATCACGATCGGTGCCTCGGCGGTGGCCGCGGCGCCGGCCACGGCCCAGCAGCCGATCGGCGTCGGCCCGGTGCCGATCACCTTCCACCTCAGGGACGACAACGGCAAATGGTTCGACTCCGGGCTCAACCTGTTCGGTGACCAGTCGCTGGCCGTGGCGGAGATGCCGCGGCTCGGCACGCTGGGCGGCCTGAAGACCGGTGGCGAGCTGGCCAGCCTGCTCAATTCCGATCTCGGTGGCGCGCTGAACAATCTGGTGCGCAACGTCCTCGGGCAGGTACCGCTGCTGGGCGCGCTCGGCACCCAGCTCTGGAAGGCGCTGAACCTCGACAACACCTTGTCCGCGGTCCAGTCGATCGGAGCGTCCAACCCGGCGGCGATGCCCGCGGCCACCAAGGCCGCGGGGCTGCTCGGCCAGTTCGCCGAGAAGCTCGCCGTGCTCCCGGCGGACCAGCCGATCAACCTCAACTCCCTGCCGGTCGGCCTCGACCTGCAGGGCGCGCTGAACGATCTGGCGAAGTTCGCGGTCAAGGGCCCGCCCGTGACGGTGAACTTCGTGGTGGACCCGAAGGAATCCACCGGCATCCGTGACCCGATGGGCCTGATCGCTCCCGCGGGTGCGCAGAACTTCCCCTACGAGAACCCCGCGGGCGCGTTCTTCGGCGAGCGGTCGATCCAGCTGACCGAGCCGGGCCTGTACGCGTTCACCGACATGGTCACGCCGTACATGCTGGGCGCGGTGGTGGTCGACGACCCGCTCACCATCGGCCTCGACTTCGGGAAGAGCATCCAGGTCAACTCGCGGAACCTCGTGGTGCCGTCGAATTCCGACATCGTCAACCGGTTGGTGAACACGTTCTTCAACATCACCAACCCGAGGAACTGGCAGCAGTACAAGGCGGATTCGGAGAACTCGTTCGACGCGTTCCAGCCGCCGGTGCCGATCCTGCAGTACGACGCCGCCGGTAACCCCGTGCTGATCCCGAACCTCGACGCCTACTTCGACAAGAAGTTCTCGTATCCGAAGACGTTGCCGAAGGGGAACCAGCCCCCGGCGACGCCGGGCGTCGGGGAAGTGTGGATCGACACCGAAGTGGAGGAATGGAACGGCAAGGACAAGGTCGGTTCCGCCACGAAGGTCGACGTAGGCAACTGGACAGTCGACCGGAAGATCGGCGCACCGTCGATCAACATGAACAATCCGCACAACATGTGGACCGACAAGGACTACAAGTACCTGTACCAGACCGAATGGTTTGCCGACAAGGTGGACGTGTTCGACCGCCAGACCGGTCAGTTCATCCGGACCACGCAGGTCGGGCACAACCCCGCGCACGTGATGACCGAACCCGGTAGCGACAAGCTCGTCATCGGCATCAACGCCGGGAACGAGATCGTCGAGCTGGCCCCGGGCGGTACCAATGTGCTCCGCAAGATCTCGGTCAGCCCGACCGGCGAGGTACGGCACCCGCACGCGCACTGGACCAGTTCCGACGGCAAGACGGTGGTCACGCCGAACGTCCTGACCAACAACGCGTCGGTGATCGACATGCCGACGGGGACGGTCAAAACCGAGCCCACCGGGCAGTTCCCGATCGCGAGCAGCATGACACCGGATTCGTCGAAGTTCTACACCGCGGACTTCCTCGGCGAGTCGATCACCTGTGTCTCGCTGGCGGCGAACGCCTGCGACGACAACGGGAAGAAGGTGCACAGCAAATCGATCGACCTGTGGGCGAACTACAGCCCGCAGAACGGTCCGAAGAGCGGTGCTCCGTTCGGTGGCCTCACCATCCAGCTGCCGGTGACCCCGGACGGTAAGGCGCTTCTCGCGGCGAACGTGCTGTCACAGACGGTTTCGGTCGTCGACCCGAAGACCGACAAGGTCATCAAGGACCTGCCGTGCTCGGCGGGCTGCCACGGCATCAACTTCGGTGCCAAGAAGGGCGGTGGCTACTACGGCTACGTGTCGAACAAGTTCGCCAACGTCATGCAGGTCATCGACGTCGACCCGAACAACGACGGCGACATCTCCGACGCGAAGGTGGCGGGCCAGCTGATGCTGGATCCGGTCGCGACGACCAAAATGGACGGTTCGATCGCCGGCAAGGCGGGCTACGGCGGCCAGGGTGTGCTGCCGATCCCGCTGGTCTACAACGGCTGGGCCCAGCAGAACCAGGGTAGCTGGCGGAACCAGCTGACCTGTCAGCAGCTCAATCCCATCACCCCGTCGGCCTGCTAGCCCGACGGACCGGCAGATCGTGGCCCTGGACCGGGTACCTGCCCCCGGCCCCGGGCCCGCCGCCCCGACTGTATAAAACCCCCCCCCCCAAAAAACCAAAACCCCGGGCGGGGAAAGAATGGAAACACACCGC